>DATBYL010000044.1:0-2036 GCA_036513735.1 Candidatus Acidiferrales bacterium | reverse complement strand
CGATTTCGCGCGTGCGCTCGGTTACGCTCGCGAGCATGATGTTCATAATTACAATTCCGCCGACCACGAGGAATACGGATGTGAGCCAGATGGCCAGTCCGAAAATATTTCCGGTTAATTGTTCCCACAAACTTGTGATGGAGCTGGAGCCGATGATTCCGAAATTATCGGGATCGTCGTAGGGAATGTGGCGGCGCGCGCGAAGAACCACGCGCACTTCGTCTTCGGCGGCGTCAATTAATTCCGGCGAGCGTGCCTCCACAAAAAATGTGAGCGAATTCTGCGCCGTATGCCACGATTTTTCGTAACTGTGAAACGGAATTTGAATGTAATTATCCTGCGGCTGGCCGAAAAGAGTGCCCAGCGGCGTGGTGACGCCAATCACTTGAAATTCTTCCGGGCCGGCGCGAACAAATTTCCCCAGCGGGTCCACATTTGGGAAAAGTTTGTTCACCACGTCCAATCCCAGAACGCAAACGGCGGAACGGTGCTCGTCGTCCGCATCGGAAATTGCGCGGCCGCGATCGATGCCGATAGAGCGGACTTCCACATAATTCGGCGAAACGCCGAATACGTTCGTATCCTCATCCAACTGGCCGCCACCGCGCACATCGAGCGTGGTATTTTCCAGTACGGCAACTGCTTGAGCCAATTTCATCTGATCCAGCAGAGCCTGATAGTCGTCGTAGGTAACCAGCGGACGCTTCTGCGCCTTCAGGAATTGATCCTGATTGGTGATGATGCCAAAGCGGTTCACGACAAATGCGTTCGCGCCGAGATTCGCTACTTTGTCGGAGATGTATCCGTTCAAGCCGGAAACGACCGACATGACGCCGACCAGTGTGGCCACCGCGAGGATGATTCCGAGCAGCGTGAGAAAGCTGCGCAATTTGTGGGAGCGCAGCGCGTCCAGCGCTAGGCTGAATGTCTCGCCCAGCGCGACTTTTGCCGACACCCTTCTTTGATTTCCGACCTGGTCCATGCGCACCTGTGGCTGCTGGTTAAGCGGCGATCTCTATATAGTAGAACGTTTAGATGCTCGAAAATGTTTCGAGTTAGCGTGAAATCGCCGGTGACATGTCTAAAGAGTGCTTGTTGCGTGCTAATTTGGATGAAAAGAGTGTGAATTTCGCATTGCGGCGCGCTTTTCGTTAAGATTTAGCCGTCAAGGCGGGACTCATTGGGTGAAAGCAACGGACATGGTGGCGGCTGAATCCAAGAAGTTGCAGCTGGATTGGGTGCGCGCCGCGGGTGCTTATCCTCAAATGCGTCGAATGGTGATTTTATTCGCAACTGTACTCGCCGCATTCGCAGTCGCGTCGAGCCACGCACAACTTTATCCTGCGATTCAACTTCACACTGAAAATCCACCGACTGAGGCTGAGCAAAAAGCGCTGGTTGCGCGCGCGCTTGCCAATCAAGATATAGATGATGACGCGCTGCAAGTTTACGAGCGAGTCGAGCGGCATGTAGTGCACGATCGCGATATAAGTCCCGCCGCGGGTGAAGATCACACCTTGCGAATTATTCCGACCGGCGCGGGATCCGCGCGAATTTTATTGGCGGAACATGGGCATCCTACCGACCCCGCGGCGATACAAGAGCAAATGATTGCTACTGAACATTTAATGGAAGCAGCCGCCGATTCCAACAATCCGCAAACGAAACGCGACCGCGAAAAGGTCGAGAAGCGAAACAGCGATCGAAAGGAATTGGTAGCTTCGATTCAGAAGGCATTTATTTTTACGTGGATGGGACGCGAAGTGCGCGACGGCCGCACACTTTCTAAATTCCATTTGGATCCGAACCCAAAGTATCAGGCGACGTCAATAAGAACTGAATTCCTGAAACATGCGACGGCTACGGCGTGGGTGGACGAAAAATCGGCGCAGCTTGCGCAACTGGAAGCCGTGCTGATGACGGACATTTCGTTCGTCGGCGGAGTCGCCGGAAAAGTATATCGCGATGGCCACGCGCTGATCGAGCAATCGGAAGTTGAGCCGGGAATATGGTTGCCGCGCCTGTACAAATATGAT
>DATBYL010000043.1:0-3371 GCA_036513735.1 Candidatus Acidiferrales bacterium | reverse complement strand
CAAGCCCGCACCGATCAGCAGAATCATGGAAACAGCAATCTCGCCGACCACCAGAGCCGCCCGCACTCGCTTGTGTCCTGCGCCCGAAGTTGCGCTGCGTCCACCTTCTTTGATGGACTCGTGAACGCCCGTCCGGGAAATCTGCCATGCCGGAAACATTCCGAAAAATAAGCCGGTGAAAAGCGAAACACAAAATGTAAACGCCAGAACCATTCCGTTCACCGATGCGCCGTCAATTCTCGGCACGCTTATCGAAGAAGAGGTTGAAAGAGCCGCCGTAACATAGACAGCGATTGCCAATCCTAGCGCGCCGCCGAATACCGCGAGCATCATGCTCTCCGTAAGCAGTTGGCGAATTAATCGGCCGCGCGTTGCGCCCAGCGCGGTGCGAATCGCCATTTCGCGCTGGCGTTCTGTTGCGCGGGCGAGCATCAAGTTGGCTACATTTGCGCAAGCGATCAGCAGCACAAATCCAACCGCCGCAAGCAGCACAAGCAGAGCGGGCCGTACGTCTCCCACAAACGCACTCAGCAGCGAGTCTGTGGCAACGCTGTGAGTGGAATTTGTTTTCGGATACTGCTTCGCGAGTTGCGCTCCAATGTCTTTCATTTGCGCGCGCGCTTGTTCCAGTGTCACGCCCGGCTTCAGACGTGCCATGGCGTAAATACCGGGATGCTCGTCGCGTCGCGCCGCGCCACCTTCCACATCCTCATGTCTCCACAGCGAATCGAATAGCGAAAATCGTCTCCAGTTCCCATGGAATTTGCTGCTGGGGACCACTCCGACGATGGTATAAATCTCGCCATCGAGATTTAATTTCCTCCCCAGGACATTTGGATCGCGCGCAAATTTCCGGTCCCAATAGCCATCGCTGAGCAGCACAACAGGAACCGCGCCCGGCTTGTCATCATCTGCGGTAAGCGCGCGTCCCAGAATCGGCTGAACGCCGAGCGTAGGAAAAAGTGACGCGGTGATTTCACGCATCCGCAGGCTTTCGGCTGCTCCGTTTCCAGTCAGCACGACCTGATTCGACCGGTACGGAGCAATGTTTTCAAATACCGTATTCATCGCGCGCCAGTCGTCGAGGTTGGCCATGGAAATACTCATGTCCGGAATTTGCGGAGTCGATTCGGAAAGAAACACCAGCCTGTCCGGCTGGTGATAGGGAAGCGGGCGCAAAAGTACAGCGTCAACGACGCTGAAGATTGCTGTGTTGGCGCCGATTCCCAGGCCTAAAGTGAGAATCGCGATGAGGGTGATGCCCGGTCTTTTTCCAAGAACTCGAAAACCGTGCCGAATGTCCTGCAAAATTGATTGCATAAAATCAGGCATCCTTCCCGTGCGCGCCCGGGCACGTTTATTGCATCACGCGGTGTTGGGCTCGTGGAGAGATACGTCCATCTAGAAGACGCTCCAAAGCCGCCAAATGTTCCGCTTATAGTTCAGGCGAAAGGGAGCGCAATCTATTCGTATCGTAGCGCTTCGAGCGGGTCCACATGCGTAGCGTGACGCGCCGGAATCCAGCACGCCAGCAATGCAACAAGCGCCAGCGCAAACGACGCCTCCAGAAGCGTTGCCGCGTCCGGCGGTCCGATGCCGATAATAAACGCGCCGAGTATACGATGCAGCCACAACAGCGAGATTGGCACACCGATCACCAGCCCTGCAATCGTGAGCAACATTCCCCGGCGGATCACCAGCAGCAATACATTTCCCGGCGTCGCACCTAAAGCCAGCCGGATTCCGATTTCGTGCGTGGATTCGGAGACGACGTAAGCCATCACGCCGTAGAGTCCCAAAGCGGCGAGCAACATTGCCAGAACGCCCAGCGCGGAAATCATGAAGGTGAGGTAGGAAATGTCGACCGTAGTCTCCTTAACCAGATGCACCATGGATTTCACGCTCATGATTGTTTGTTCCGGATCCACCGCCGCAATCGCGTTTCGCACTTCAGGAATAATTTGCTCCGGATCTCCTGAAGTTCGCATCACAATTGCCGAATACACTCTTGGCCACTGGCGCTGCGGGCGATAGATGGTGAAGCCATGTCCCGGATTATTCCAGTCTAGCGTCACGTCCGCGACGACTCCAACAATCGACAGCCACGGACGGTTCGGAATATCCACGCCAAAGGGTTTAACGCCATCGCCGACGGGATCTTGGTTCGGCCAATATGCTCGCGCCAGGCTCTGGCTGATGATTACGACGTTGGGCGAAGTTGCGGAGTCCGCGTCTGTGAACTCGCGTCCGCGAATCAAAGGAATTCCCATCAACTGAAAATAATTCGGACTGATGCTTTCAATTTCCGCGAACTGCGCATCCGAGGGGCTTGGCCACGGGTGGTCTTCGATGTTGAAAACAAGAGTGTTGTGGATCGAGCCGAAGGGCAGGGTTGTAGTGGCGGCGACACCCTGCACGCCGGGCAGCGCCCGCAGCTTCGCAAAAGCAGGATCGAAGAAACTCAAAATTTGCGCGTGATTCGTGTACTTGGTGTCCGGCAGGTTGATGATCATCGTCAGAACTGTTTCCGGACGATATCCGGCATTGGCTTCGTTGATTCGATTTGATGTGCGCACCAACAATCCGGCGGCGCCCAATAACACGACGGCGAGCGCTACCTGAAGGACCACCAGCAAACTCCGCAGCCGCTGACTTCCGCGCGAACTAGAATTGGATCGCCCACTTTCTTTAAGCGTTTCGCTCAATCCGACTCGCGTGCTTTTCAACGCCGGAAGAATTCCCGCCAGGACGCCGGATACAAACGCAACCGCGATAGCGAAAACCAGCGTGCGACCATCCACATGTATCTGGTCCCATCCGGCAATTGTTTTGGAAACTTCCGGCGGCATATTTAGAATTGCGATTTTTATTGTCCACACTGCAATCAGTGTGCCCAGGCCTGCTCCGGCCAGCGCAATCAAAGTGCTTTCGGTGAGCAACTGGCGGACAATTCTCCAGCGGCTGCCGCCCATCGCCACTCGTATCGCGATTTCTTTCACTCTTCCGGAACCGCGCACGAACTGTAAATTCGCAATGTTGGCGCAGACCAGCAGAAGTGCGAAGGCCACCGCCAGAAGTAATAACTTCATGGAATTGCGAACGTCTTCACCGACGGCATATGACCGAATGGGTTCCACCATCACGTGCCATCCGGCCATCGAGGCGGGATAAATCGTTCCGAGTTGGGCCTCGAGTGAGTTTAATTCCACTCGCGCGTGGGCCACTGTCTCGCCCGGTTTCAATTTTCCGAGTGCGTACAGATTGCGCAAGTCTCTGCGCGCCCAAATATCTTCACTCAGTGCAAGAGGCATCCACAGATCCGTGGCGAGCGGATAACGGAATGATTTCGGCATCACTCCGACGACAATTAC
>DATBYL010000042.1:0-9071 GCA_036513735.1 Candidatus Acidiferrales bacterium | reverse complement strand
AAGACTTTTATATTTGCAAAGATGCCGTAGGAAATCTTCGTAGAGGCGCAAAATAAGCGAGTGACTCCCGAAGCGCTGAACATGTACTGGTGGATTCCGCTGGCGGCATATGTCGTCGGCTCAATTCCCTTCGGCTATTTGATCATTCGCCAAACCGGACAGGGTGATATTCGCAGCGTGGGCAGTGGCAATGTAGGCGCAACAAATGTCGCGCGCGCCGCCGGCACCGGCGCGGGCGCGCTAACATTTCTGCTCGACGCGGCAAAAGGCGCGCTGGCAGTTTGGATCGCCGCGGAAATTACTGGAGGTTCTGCCGCCTGGATGATGGCTGCCGCGCTGGGCGCAATGCTCGGCCACATTTATCCAATTTGGCTTTCCGGCCGCGGTGGGCGCGGCGTTTCGACGGGCGTCGGCGCGTTTATCATGATTTGCTGGCCGACCGTTGCAGCGGCGATCTTAATTTGGCTGATGGTGATGAGCGTCTCGCGCTACGTTTCGCTCGCGTCAATTATGGCAGCCGCATCGCTTCCTCTGCTGATGTATTTTCTTTATGCGCCGGGCCACGCGCCCTCATACGTCGTTTCTGGAGGCACCACGCTGGCATCACTCTTAATTATTTTGAAGCATCGGCCAAATATCGCGCGGCTGATGAACGGTACAGAAAATCGTTTCAACTTTCACCGGTCTCCGAGAGGCCTGCAAAATTAGTTTATGAAAAAAATCGCCATTATTGGCGGGGGAAGTTGGGGAACGGCGCTGGCAATCGTGCTGAGCCGAAGCCGCCGGCCACACGCGCTATCGCTTTGGGTGCATGACGCCAAACTGGGCGCGGCGCTGCACGACACGCGCGAAAACAATATTTATCTTCCAGAATTTAAAGTTCCGTCCGAAGTTCAAATCACTTCGGATATTTCTGCTGCGCTTGCAAACGCCGAAATTGTTCTTGGCGTGGTTCCCGCGCCGCATGCGCGAATCGTTTACACCGCGATGCGTGAGCATCTGATGCCCGGCGCGGTTATCGTCAGCGCGTCAAAAGGTATCGAACTCGATAGCCATTTCAGAATGTCGGAAGTAATCGCGGAAGTTTGCGCTCGACATTCCGGCAAAGGAATCGCGGTGCTGTCCGGCCCGTCATTCGCGCGAGAAGTTGCGCGGGGAGATCCGACGGCGGTGGTGATCGCAGCGCACGACTCAGCGCTCGCGTCGGAACTTCAAGAAGAATTTGCGGCGGCGACATTCCGCCTCTACACAAATGACGACGTAATTGGCGCAGAAATCGGCGGCGCCGTGAAAAATGTGATCGCCATAGCGGCCGGAGTTTGCGCCGGACTTGACTTAGGCGCCAACACCACCGCCGCGCTGCTAACACGCGGACTCGCGGAGATGACGCGCCTCGCCGTCGCGCTCGGCGGCCGACGCGACACGCTCGCCGGACTCGCGGGCATGGGCGATCTTGTGCTCACGTCAACGGGCGCGCTGAGTCGCAATCGCACGGTCGGTGTGGAACTTGGCAAGGGGCGTGCGCTTCAGGATATTCTTTCCACAACGCGAATGGTTGCTGAAGGAGTGGGCACCACCGCCGCGACGCGCGAGCTCGCGCGACGCACGAATATTGAAATGCCCATCACCGAACAAATGTACGCAACGCTTTACGAAGGTCGAGCACCGCGCGAAGCCATCCGCGAATTGATGGAACGGCGGCAGAAAAGCGAATAGCGAATTTTCGCGCCGCAAACGCCATTTGACCGTATCAAATCGGCCACGCCTGTACCTTAGGACAGTCCGCGAACAGCCGGAGCTTCGTACAATAGACTAGGGACAAATGCGACCGTTCGATCTCAACTCGCTGCTACCAAAGCGTCTCCGAATTTTGTGGATGGTGCTGGGCGCTATGCTTCTCGTCAGCTTGCTTCCCATCTGGCTTTATCACCAGCAAGTTTTGAAACTCAGCCAGCAAAAACTGGAAGACACCGAACAAGTTCAGCAAACTGAGCTGACGCATTCTGTCGCCGATCAAATTTTACTTTTCAAATCCACGATTCAGCAGCAGCTCATCAGCGAACGTCAAATTCTCGCGCTTACGGGACTCATCGATGACGTGAACGCGCCCGTGAACGCGCCGAAGGTAACGCATTTACTTGAGAATTTCGCTTCCGGAAATCCAAACATACTTTACGTTACGGCGGTCGGAACAGACTTGAAAGGCACCGGAGCCGGCGATTTTCGTGCGGATCAAGATCCATTTGTAGGCAACGCACTGAAAAGCGCGTTCATGACCACTGAGCAACTTTCGGAATATCACAGCGATCCTCTGGCGCTCGACCCGGGCAATCGGCCGGCGTTTGTGATTGCCGTTCCGCTTGAAGTGGATGGGCATTTCACCGGAATGCTCGCGGCAGTCGTGTCGCTCGACCGGATTTTGCAGCGCCTGAAAGAAGCCAGCGCGCATGACCGCGTCGTGTTCGTAGTGGATCTCGCGGGACACATCGTCGCGTATCCCGACACAAAAGCTTTTTTCCCAGGCACGGACTTGAGCAAAGAGTCTCCGGTCGTCGCGCAGATCCGCACGTTACCGCGTGATTTTTCCTACACGGAGACCATGCGCTTTACGGTTAAACAAAACGGCCACGACGTTCCCATGATGGGCGCGTATACGACGATGGCCGAATTAAATTGGGCGGTAATTTCTCAGCGTAGTTTGGAAAAAGCGCGCGAAGACGCGGGCGTGAACGTATTGAATCGGCAGGCGCTGATTTTCGTTCTCGTCGTCGGATTCTTCGCGCTGATTCTGGGATACTTATTTGCGGTCGCCATCAGCGCGCCGATTCGCGGACTTGCGCAATCTACACGCGCCATTAGCCGCGGAGAATTCCATGAACGCACACCCGTTCGCGGCGCCGCGGAAATCAGCGAATTGGCCGGAACATTCAACAAAATGGCCGACGATATCGAACAATACATTGAGCGCTTGAAGCAGGCCGCGCAGGAAAATCGCGATTTGTTTCTTGGCTCCATCCGCATGCTGGCCGCCGCCATCGACGAAAAAGATCCCTACACGCGTGGTCATTCCGATCGCGTCGCGAAATATTCACTGATTATTGGCCGCGAAATGGGACTCGGCGAAGACGAGCTCGACAAGCTTCGCATTTCCGCGTTGCTGCACGACGTAGGAAAAATTGGCGTGGACGATCGCGTCCTGAAGAAGCCCGGCGCGCTGACTCCCGAAGAATTTGATTTGATGAAGCAGCATCCGTCGAAGGGCGCGAACATCATGCGTCCCGTTGCGCAGCTTGCCGATATGTTGCCGGGCATCGAACTGCATCACGAACATGTGGACGGCCGCGGATATCCATACGGTTTGAGCGGCGATAAAATTCCCATGATGGCGCGCATCATTGCCGCCGCTGATACGCTGGATGCGATGACGACGAATCGTCCGTATCAATCCGGCAAGGATTTGGAATTCTCGATGTCCCTGATTCGGAAACTTGCTGGAACAAAGTTCGATCCCGCCGTCGTGGACGCGCTCGAAGCGGCGGTCGAACACGGGCAAATCCGTTTGGCTCCGGTTGAAGTTGCCCTCGAAGTTCCCGCTCTGTAGCTCAGATCTTCCGCAGTCCTGAACTTCTGAATTCCATGCAAAATAACGTGTTCTGCTACAATTGACTCTCAGTTCAAACAGGTAATCAATCGAATGTTCTCAATTTTCGGAAAAAAGAAATTTGGCGACAGTGAAAAACCGTCCGCTTCGCTGCTTGACCGGCTGAAAGAGTCCGTCAGCAAAACACGATCGCAGATCGCGGCGAAAGTAGAGGGCCTTTTTCTAGGCGGAAAAAAGATCGATCCGGCTGTACTGAAGCAACTTGAAAAGGCGCTGCTCGCCGCAGATATTGGCGTTCGCACGACGCGAGAAGTTCTTGAAGCTGTCCGCGAAAAAGTAGATCGTCACACGCTTTCCGATTCCGGCGAATTGAAAGCCGAATTGAAGCGCCAGCTTCTCGCAAGAATGGCATTCGCTCCGGCACCTTCAAATGGCGTGGCCACCGCAGAAGTCGCTGCAGTTGCTGTCGAGCCGCAAATTGATCCGCGGCCGCGCGTGATTTTCATGGTCGGCGTAAATGGCGTTGGCAAAACCACGACGATGGGCAAACTTGCGAACCGCCTGCGTCAGGAGGGGCACACCGTTCTGCTTTGCGCTGCGGACACTTTCCGCGCCGCGGCGATCGAGCAGCTTGAGGTTTGGGCGAAGCGCGCGAACGTCGAAATCGTCAAACAAAAATCTGGATCGGATCCCGCAGCGGTCGTTTATGACGCGGTTTCCGCCGCGGCCACGCGAGGAATTGACGCTGTAATTGTGGATACAGCGGGCCGTCTGCACACAAAATCAAATTTGATGGCTGAACTGGAAAAGATGAAACGCACCGCCGCAAAAGTTGTCCCCGGCGCGCCGCATGAAATTCTTTTGGTGATGGATGCGACGACCGGCCAAAACGGGTTAGTCCAGGCGCGCGAGTTTACTTCAGCCGTCGGCGTCACAGGAATTGTGCTGACAAAACTTGACGGCACGGCGAAGGGCGGTATCGTGGTCGCAATCACGCGCGAATTAAATTTGCCGGTGCGATTCGTCGGCGTCGGCGAACAGATGGAGGATCTTGTGCCGTTCGACGCCGAGGCGTTCGTCAATTCCCTTTTCGACTGAGTCCGCGTGCGCTCCTCCACAAATACGAAACAAGCGGCAAGCGATGCGAAGTGGATGGATCGAGCACTAGAGCTTGCCCACCGAGGCGAAGCGCTGGCCGCACCGAATCCGATGGTCGGCGCGGTGCTTGTGAAAGATGGCCGATTGGTTGGCGAAGGCTTTCACACTTATCAGAAAATAAAACACGCGGAAATAATCGCACTTGAATCCGCCGGGCGTAAAGCGCGCGGCGCGACTCTGTACATTAATCTTGAACCGTGTTCACATCACGGACGAACGCCGCCGTGCGCGAAAGCTTTGATTGACGCTGGAGTTCGACGGGTTGTCGCAGCGATGCGTGATCCGAATCCGAAAGTTGCGGGCCGCGGATTTAAACTATTGCACGCGGCGGGAGCGAAAGTAGAAGTAGGGTTGCGTCAGCGGGAGGCTCAGGAATTAAATGAGGGATTTACGCGATGGATTACTTCGCGTCTTCCGCTGGTTACTTTGAAATCCGCGGTTACGCTAGATGGCGCGATCGCGTGGCCGCCGCGCGCGCGGAAGAAATCGCCGCGCTGGATCACATCCGCTGAATCACGAAATGAAGTTCAGAAAATGCGTCACGCGTCGGATGCAATTCTCACCGGAATTGGCACGGTACTTGCGGATGATGCTTTGCTTACGGATCGCACGAAGCTTCCGCGCCGGCGTCCGCTGCTGCGTGTTGTTCTGGATTCGCGGCTGCGATTGCCTGAGCGGTCAAAAATAATTCGATCGGCGAAGAATGATGTGCTCGTTTTTACTGCCGCAAAATTAGATTCGCCTAAAGCGATTGCGCTTCAAAAAGCCGGCGTCGAATTGATGAGAGTGAAGCGCGCGCACAGCGGGCTGGATATTCGCACAATTCTCGGCGAACTAGGACGTCGCCAAATTCAGAATGTAATGATCGAAGCAGGGAGCAAAGTAAATTCGGCGGCGCTTCTGGCGCGCGTCGTGGACAAGCTGGTAATCTTCGGCACGGATAAAACTGCCGGAGCTGGCGGAAAACCGTGGGCGGAAAAACGCCTCGCGGACAAAGTTAAAAAACTTTCCGCGCTGCGCATTCAGCATATCGGACCGGATTATTGTTACACGGGGTACCTGCGCGATGTTTACAGGAATCATTGAGCATCAGGGCGTAATTGAATCGCTTGAGCGCACCGGAGCGAGTGGACGCATCCGCGTGCGTGTGCCGGAACTCGCGCCGACGCTTGAAATTTCAACCAGCATCGCTGTGAATGGATGTTGCCTTACTGTGGTACAACGCGATGCGGAAACTTTTAGCGCTGATCTTTCGCCGGAAACTCTTCGCCGGACTACGTTTGCGGAAGTAAAATCCGGCACGCATGTGAATTTGGAAAAGCCCCTTACAGCTGGACAAGAACTCGGTGGACATATCGTGCAGGGACACGTTGACGCGATCGGTCGTATTACAAAGTGGGTGTCCGAAAACGCGGCTGCAAATTCAACGCGCGAAGAAAACAATTGGTGGCTCGCGGTGAGCGTGCCCGCGGAAATTGCGGCGTATGTGACGGAAAAAGGTTCGCTCACTGTGGACGGCATTAGCCTTACGGTGGCGTCATTGAGTGGCGGGATCGCAGGTTTCGCGATTATTCCCTACACATATGCGCATACAAATCTACGAAATGCGAAAATCGGAGGCGCCGTAAACTTGGAAGCGGACATTTTTGCGAAATATGTTGAACGAGTTCTGGATGCACGCCTGACGCCCGGCTCGCCGCGGCCGTCTTTCGCGGAGTTGCTTAAAGAAGGATTGTAGATTACGAACGAATTCCTTCGCGCGCTTTCGATCGCACTCCGCGAAAATAAAGCGCAAGCCCAAAGCCGATGCTTAGCGCCGTGCAAGCGATCAATTTCAATTCAAAAGAAAATTTACTTGTGCTGTCGCCCGGCGGAATAAATGACAGCACAATACCTGCCGCAACTACCAGCAATCCCAGTCCAGCCGCCATCCAGACGCCAAAAACTCCGCCGGGAATCGACGCGGCCGATTTATTTTCTTTGCGGTCCGCGCGATATGCCAGTTTGATCGCAGACGCATACATATAAACGAACGGAATAAAATAAAGAATGATCGCGGCGTCCACCAGAATTTGATACGCGCTGTTCGCCGACTCATTCACCTGAATCAGCAGCAAAACAATTGCGGAAATAATTGCCTGCACAAGAATGGAAATGTAAGGCGTTTTCCATCGCGGATGAATTTTTCCAAACGCCGCCGGCAAGTACCGGTCGATCCCTACCATGAATGGCACGCGCGCGACACCGGCTACGGTCGAGCCGACGCCTCCGGCATTTCCCAAAGTGACGAGCGCGGCCGCGAGCACGCCTATTGCAGCAAATCGCAGCGTTGTTGCACCGAGTGAAATCGCCTGGAAAACACCGCTCTTCGGATCCACGGCCACGGCCGGGACCATGATCAGCACTGCGATAGTTCCGACAATATAAATCGCGGCGATCATGACGCCGGAGCCAAGAATTGCGCGGGGAAAGGTTTTGCGCGGATCGCGGATCTCTCCGCTCATGGCGGAAACTAATTCCAATCCTGTGAAAGCAAATGCAATTTGCGACCAGAAATTTACCGTATCCAAATTCCAATGCGGCATCATTCCGGCTAGCGTGAACTGCGTTGCCGATCCACGCGCGTGCCACAGCATGGCCGCAATCGCGACCAACATTAATAGAGGAACGTACGTCGCTACACCGCCGGCATTCTGCAGCCACTTTCCAATATTCAGTCCAATTATGTTCATGCCCACGGCGACGACAAGCAGCGCTAATGACACGCTCAAAAGAAAAGTACGGTTCTGCGTTAACGATGCGGCGCTCCCACCGGCTACATACGCGCCCATCGCGGCGCTCGCGAGCAACAATCCGGGAAAATAAAATATTGTGTAAATCCAATACGTCCATCCGGCAATGAATCCGTGGAAATCGCCGAAGGCGTCTTTCGTCCATACGTAGAGGCCGCCTTCGTGCGGAAATCGCGTGGAGAGTTCTGTAATTACCAGCGCGGTGGGCACAAAGAAGAGGACTGCGGCGATAATCCACAAGCTGATTGACGATTGGCCGTTGTGCGCGGCGGCGGCGATCCATCGCGGACCGAGCACAGTTGCGATGTTGAAGAGCAGCACGTCCCAAAATCCCATTACGCGGCGGAGTTCGGGGACATTTCCGGGCGACGGGTTAGTCGATGGAGCGGACTGACTCATTCATTCACACGCAGGAAACGTGAGCCGTGTGGAATAACCTCACGCGGTCACGTCGAGTTGAGGGATGAGTTCATCCAGCATGCGAAAATTGCGAAGGAACTTATCGGTCGATGCTTCAAAGTCTTTCCACGTTCCGAAGAATGAAACTTTGCCGTCCTGGAGAAAAATCACTACGTCCGCTAATTTTCGCGCCAGGTGAGTATCATGTGTCACAACGATGGACGTCTTATGAAATTTTTCTTTCAACTTCAAAATTAAATCGCTGGTGTGCGTGGCCATCAGAGGATCGACCATCGTGGTCGGCTCGTCGTACAGAATCGCTTCGGGATCTTGCGCCAGCGCGCGCGCGATTGCGATATTCCGTTTTGCGCCGGTGCTTAATTCTGATGGCACGCGGTCGAGATCATTGGAAACCTCCAGCATTTCCGCAAGCTCGTGAACGCGCGCATCAACCTCATCGTCGGTGATTCCCTCGCGCTCGTAAAGTGGAAAGGCAATATTTTCGCCGACGGTCAGTGAATCAAACAATGCGCCGGATTGGAAAACCATAGTCACTCGTTTGCGAATTTCGGCTAGTTTATGCTCCGGCCAATCTGTGATGTCATTACCAGCCACCAGAACGCGGCCTTCGTCGGGCTTCAGAAATCCCATGATGTGTTTCAGCGAAACCGATTTGCCCACGCCGCTGCGGCCCATGATAACGGCGGTTTGGCCTTGATCAACGTGAAAGCTCACGTTGTCCAGCACGCGGTGATCGCCGAAGGCTTTGGTGACGCCGACGAATTCGATGTAATGTTCAGTCACTAAAATTCAGCTCCAACAATGTGATGCAAATTCTGTCCGAACCATTCTCAATTAGGCGCGCGCCGGAAGCAAACGATTCGTTGCGAGATCGCGTCACTCTTCGGCGTCATCGTTTTGTGCGGCCTGCCCCGGACGGCGAATTCCGAGTTCGCGCAATTTTTCCTGCAAACTTTGGCGGTGCAGTCCAATCGTCGCAGCCGTGCGCGAAACATTCCACTTGTGACGTTCCAATTGACGCGTGATGTAGGCCACTTCAAATTTGCGCTTCGCATCGCGGAAGTCTGGCTCGGCGAGTGAATCATCTTCCGCGCCGGCCC
>DATBYL010000041.1:0-3123 GCA_036513735.1 Candidatus Acidiferrales bacterium | reverse complement strand
CGATTTCCAGGGCATGAAGACGGACGCCGTCGCAGTTGTCTCCGGCAGCGTGCACGTTGTCGTTTATTTTGACGCCGCCACACATCTCGCGGCGGGCGCGCGCTATCAGCAGGATACGCCGCAGGGCGCCGTGGAAACGATCGAAGTATGGAGTGATTATCGTGAAGTGGATGGTGCGAAATTTCCGTGCCACGCCGTTACGCTGCGGAACGGACAGAAGTTTTCCGAATACACCGTGCAGGAAATAAAATTTAATGTAAATCCGGATCCATCGCTGTTCGTGAAGCCCGCCGCGAAGCCCTAGCGCGTGGTGCTTTCGGATTTAGAGCTCCGCGCCGCCGGATTTGGCACGCTGCGCGGGCAGGCATACACTAGATAGGCTGCGGGTATTCAACATTTGGCCCGGCAGAAAGAGACACCCTTGACCGCAATTCATTCGCATTCCTCACGCCGTCGCATAATTTTCATTTCAAGTCTTCTCATCGCTGCGCTGGCTGCATCCGTTGAAGCCATGCCGCGAACACCCGCGCCGGGCAAAGATCCCCAAGCTCCACAGGCGGTGCCTTCGCCGCTGCTGGCGGAAATGACGGCCGAGTTGAACCGCAACATGCCGATCTTAAGCAAAGCCACGCCGCCGGCGTACTTTATTAATTACACGCTGACGCAAGCGCGCCGCGCGACCGTAACGGGATCGAATGGCGCGCTGCTCGATAGCTCGGAAAATTTGCTGCGATATCTGGAAGTGCAGGTGCGCGTCGGTGATTACAATTTGGACGACACGCACAAAACCGGCGGAGCGCAGGCGGGAATCCAGCCCGGTGCTACGGCTGCACCGCTGGACGACGATCCCGCGGTTTTGCGCCGCGCCATCTGGCTGGAAACAGATCGCCAATACCGCACGGCCGCCGAAGAACTCGTCAGAATTCAGACCAATAAGGAAGTAGAAGCGCAGTCATCGGAAAGCGGCGCCCCGGATTTCTCTCATGAGAAGCCGCAAATGTCTTACGCGCCAGAGGCAAATTATCAGTTGGATCGCAAACCGTGGGAGCAGAAGGTGCGCGATTACACCGCATACTTCAGGAAGTCGGATGCGGTGATCAATTCCATCGTCACATTCACCGCGCAGGCCGATAACCAATATCAGGTCAGTTCCGAAGGCACGCAATTGCAATTCGGAGAAGTGCGTTTCCGCTTGGAGCTTTACATCACCGGAAAAGCTCCGGACGGCATGGATCTGAATCGTTATTACAATTTTGACTGGGTGGACTCGAAAGACCAGCCCACCAACGAAGCTGTTTTCGCCGCCGAAAAAACCATGACAGCCGAGCTTGAAGGTCTGGTGAAGGCGCCAATCGTTGAGCCATTCGCCGGACCGGCTCTGTTAACGGGCCGCGCTGCGGCAGTTTTCTTCCATGAAGTTTTTGGTCATCGCGATGAAGGATTCCGGCAGAAGGACGTGAACGAAGGCCAGACCTTCGCGCACAAAGTCGGCGAATCCATCATGCCGGATTTCATTAGCATCGTGGACGATCCGACCATGAAGCGCTTGAACAAAGATGTGCTGCTCGGCTACTACCCGTTTGACGACGAAGGCGTGCCCTCGCAGCGCGTGACGTTGGTGGATAAGGGTGTGCTAAAAGATTTTGAAATGTCCCGCCAGGCGTTGAAGGAATTTCCCGTCTCAAATGGACATGGCCGCCGCCAGCTTGGCGCGGCGCCTGTTTCGCGTCAGGGGAATTTGATCGTCGAAAGCAGTAAAGAAGTAAGTAACGCCGAACTGCGGCGCATGTTTATCGAAGAAATCAAAAGGCAGGGCAAACCTTTTGGGCTGATGTTTGACGATATCGCCGGCGGCTTCACATTCACAGGACGCGGGCAGCCGCAGGCGTTTCAAGTGGAACCACTCGTCGTTTTCAAAGTGTATGCTGATGGACGCCCGGACGAAATGGTGCGCGGCGTAAATATTGTTGGCACGCCACTGCTTTCGCTGACGAAAATTATGGCTACCGGAGACACCACCGAAGTGTTCAACGGTTATTGTGGCGCGGAATCCGGATCGATTCCGGTAGCTGCAGCAGCACCTTCAATGCTCGTCAGCGAATTGGAAGTCTCCAAGAAGGAATCATCCACCGATAGACCGCCGACATTGCCGAAGCCGACGGTTGTTCCGACGGGAGGGAAACAATGACATTCGCAAATTCATTTCTCTCCACGCGAATCCGAATTTTTGCGCGCGCTACAGCGGTTCTTCTTGGCGCGGCAATTTTATCAACATCGCTTGTTGTTCCCACGCGCGCACAGCAGTGGCCCAGCGCCGACGCGGATCAAACTCTGAAAGCCATGCACGATGAATTGGAACGCTCGCGCAACATGCAGATTTCCAATCTGCAGAAACCGTATTTTATTCAGTATCGCTTGCTGGATCTCGACGTCCGCACCATCACCGCATCCTTCGGCGCGCTTATTTCCAGCACCACTGCGCACAATCGTTCCATGGACGTAGTGATTCGCGTTGGCGACTACAAACTCGATAGCGGCGATTTTATTTCCGGCGACGGCTTCACGGGTTTCATGGGTTCCGCGGGGCAGGTCGGCGTGGACGGCGATTACAATTCGCTGCGCCAGGATTTGTGGATCGCCACGGACGGCGCTTACAAGCAAGCGCTCGACAACCTGGCGCACAAACTGGGATTTTTGCGAAGTCTTTCGAAGCCTCCCGAAATCGCGGATTTCTCCGAAGAAAAGCCGCTCGTTAAAATCGATCCGCGCGTGCTGCCGGATTGGTCGAACCGAAATTGGGAACAGGAAGCAAAGCAGGTCAGCGCGATTCTGCGCCAGTATCCGGAACTTTATAGCAATCGCGTCACGTTCACGCTGATATACGAAACGTATTACGTGATGAATACTGAAGGCACTCAGGTGCGCACCAGCCGTTCGCTGGCCGCGATTGAAGCCAGCATCGAAACGCAGGCGCCCGATGGCGTTCCGATGCATCATTTTTATGCGACGTACGTAGCGCATCCCGCGGATCTTCCGGCGGCGACCGAAGTGACGCAGCAACTCGATTCGCGCGCCAAGGAATTGATCGCCATGCGCACCGCGAATCCGATGTCGGAATATTCC
>DATBYL010000040.1:0-2652 GCA_036513735.1 Candidatus Acidiferrales bacterium | reverse complement strand
AGCGCCAGCCCCGCCAATCCAGTAAGAAAATTTGCCGCCCAAATTCCCAGCACCGGCGAAACTTTGCCTTCCTTCGCTAGCCCCGCGCCAACAATAAACATCAGGTAGTATCCGCAAACTAAAAGTAGGGAAACGATGAATCCCATTGCGCGTCCGCCGCGCCTGGGCCGCGCAGCCAGCGGCACCGCCAGCAACGCAAACACCATGCAGGCCACAGGAAACGCGAATCGGCGCTGAATTTCCACTCGCGCCTCATAGGATCCCTTGCCGGCCATGGCCATCAAATCGGAGAGCGTTCTTTCCGTGACCGTCGGCGCGGATGTGCTCTCCGTTTTCAATCCGCTGAACTCCACCG
The DNA here is from genome assembly GCA_036513735.1 of Candidatus Acidiferrales bacterium. Classification (GTDB taxonomy): domain Bacteria; phylum Acidobacteriota; class Terriglobia; order Acidiferrales; family UBA7541; genus DASTCZ01. The sequence goes on along the minus strand of DATBYL010000040.1, from coordinate 2,297 downwards.
GTACATCGCTCTTTCCGAATGTTTGCACCGAAAAACGAGTCGGATCATTCGGTGTTGGGACGTAAACCATTCCGTTATTCAAATGTAAGTCCAGCTTGCCCTGCTCGCGGTCAGCCACTACAATCGCGCTCTGTGCCAGCGTCAGCTCCGTGTTCTTCTCGGATTGCTGCGCCAGAAAAACGCCGGTCCAGTGCGTGGCCGTTATGTCGATGTTCTGGATGTACAGAACCATTCCCGGATATTCTTGGAATGTTCTCGGCTGCACTTCGTAGGAGACTTGTGCCGATGTCAGCTCGTCCGAGATTTGTCGAAATGTTCTTTGCGCCGCGGGCCCGACCCACAACGTGATTGCCAATGTCACCAGCGCCGTGAATGTTGCCAGCACTCCGACGGGCACAAGCACGCGGCGCAGTCCCACGCCCAGCGCGCTGAGTGCAATTAGTTCGCTATCGGCCGACATGCGCCCCAACCCAATCAGCACGCCGACCAACACCGCCATCGGCAACGTGAACGTCAGCACATATGGAAACACGCAAAGAAAAAGCAGCCCCAGCCTGCTTGCCGGAGCTGAATGACGCACTACAATAGTCATCAGCGTAATCAGTTTGGGTACGAAAAGTACGAACGTAAAAATTAACAAGCCAACGAGGGCGTGCGAGAAAACCTCTTTGCAGATATATTTGTCAATGATGCGCATCGCGAAGGCATTATTCTAGTGCTGTTTCAATTTGTTTGCACCAGACGATTCGGAGAATTCGCAGAACGAGCATGAATCGCGTCAACTTAGTTCTGATCTGGCATATGCACCAGCCGCAGTATCGTGACCCCGCTTCGGGCAGATACGTGCTCCCCTGGACGCGTCTTCACGCGCTGAAAGATTATTGGGGCATGGTGCGCACGCTGCGCGAATTTCCAAATTTTCATGCCACGTTCAACGTCGTTCCGTCGCTCGCCGCGCAACTGGAAGAATATGCCAGCGGAACTTTTTCCGAGCCGTGGTTCGATATCGCCTTTCGTCCCGCCGAAGAATTGGACGCCGAAGCGAAATCCGTGATCCTCGATCGCGCGTTTCAAATTAATCGCGAAAATTTAATGCGCCGCTGGCCGCGCTTCACTGAACTTTTCAATCGCACGCAGCACGCCGATAAGGAAATGAACGCCGCCGATCTCTTCAGCCTGCGCGATTGGCGCGACGTTCAATTGCTTTCGCAACTCGCCTGGATGGATGAATTCTGGCTCACCTCCGATCCCGTGCTTCTGCGCTTGGCCGATAAGGGTGCGAATTTCACGGAAGAAGATAAGCTCGAACTTCGCGGCAAGCAGCTCGAGCTTTTGCGCGACGTCCTTCCCGAATATCGCCGCGCTTCCGAAAGCGCACAGATCGAAATTTCCACCACGCCCTTCTATCATCCGATTCTCCCACTCGTTTGCGATTCGGATATGGGCCGCGTTTCAAATCCGCATAGCCAGCCGCTCGTTCCCGCGTTTCGATATCCGGATGACGCCGCCGAACAATTGCGCCGCGCGCGCAACTATCACGAAAAACTTTTTGGCCGCGCGCCGGCCGGATTGTGGCCGTCGGAAGGTTCGGTTTCCGATCAAGCGCTCGATCTCGCCGCCGAACAAGGCTTCAAGTGGTTCGGCACAGACGAAGGCGTTCTCGGACGCACGCTCGGCTGCGGATTTGGCCGCGACGGCAGCGGCATTCCAGAAAATGCCGGCCGCATGTATTCGCCGCTGCGCGTGCTGCGAAATGGAAAAGAAATCGTGGGATTTTTTCGCGATCACATGCTTTCTGATCTCGTCGGATTCGTTTACAGCCGCATGGGCGCCATGGCTGCCGCCGAAGATTTGCATCAGCGTTTGCGCGCCATCGGCGATCGCGTTCACACCGGGCGCCCGCTCACGGTTTCCATCATCCTTGACGGCGAAAATGCCTGGGAATATTTCCCGCATAGCGGACGCGAATTTCTGAAACAGTTTTATCGCCGCGTCGAATCTGATCCCGATATTCACGCGCTCACCGCCTCAGAAGCCATCGCAGCCGCGGGAGAAATTCCCAGTGTCGAAAATGTTGTTCCCGGTTCGTGGATCAATGCGAATTTTGATATCTGGATTGGCGACAGGGAAGACCTCGTCGCCTGGACAATGTTGCGCAAAGCGCGCGAAGCCTACGCGAAAGCAAAGCGCCTGCACGATCAACACGCAGACGGCGCAGTCAGCGCGGAAAAATTATCCGCCGCGTACGAATCGTTGCTCGCCGCCGAAGGCAGTGACTGGTGCTGGTGGTACGGTGA
>DATBYL010000039.1:0-3248 GCA_036513735.1 Candidatus Acidiferrales bacterium | reverse complement strand
ACGCCGCGGCGTTTGATCCGGCCTGCGGCTCCGTCAGCGCGTAGCATCCAATTTTTTCGCCGCGCGCGAATGGCAACAGAAACTTTTTCTTCTGCTCCGGAGTTCCAAAGCGGTGGATCGGATCGCAGTACAAAGAATTTTGCACGGAAAGGATCACGCCGGTGGAAGCGCAGACGCGCGAAATTTCTTCGATCACAATTGAATAGGCCGCGTGATCGAATCCCGCGCCGCCTTCGTCTTCAGGAAACGCAACGCCGGTTAATCCCAGCTCCGCAGCCTTGCGAAAAGTTTCGCGTGGAAACTTTCCGGTCTCGTCAATTTCGCGCGCCAGCGGCTTTACTTCAGAATTCGCAAACTCGCGCACCGTTTGCTGCAGCAGCTTCTGCTCTTCATTCAGTTCCAGATCCACAGACTCTCCCTCTCACGAACTTCAGGTGAACATTCTACAGGGCGCGGCCAGCCGTGTCAGCCTCAAGACGCCGAGAGATTTCTCGCTACGCTCGAAATGACGAGCGATGTAGTTATGCGCGCAACTGATGGGCGCGTCGCGCTCTAGTGCTTCTTCTTGAACAAGCTCTGTAATCCGGCCTGCACGGGATCCTTGGTCTTTGAATCGCCGGAAGTATTCGCAATTCCGGGAATGCCTTTGCCCGGAGTAAACTTCGGATCGGTGAGCGTTCCGCCAATCGCAAACGGAACGGTAATTCCGCCGGAAATGTTTTTCGTCGATGCGGCGCTCAGCAAGCTGGAAATAATTTCAGCCGGCACGGCCGCCGCTCCGCCGAGCGTAGCTTTGCCTTCAAAACTCATGGCTTGATCCGCCAGATTCACGCCACCGCTCAATTCCACAAGGCCGGACGACGAATCCATTTTCGTTTCCTTCGTGGAGACGCGCCCATCAGCAACGCTCAAATCTCCGGCAATCCGCTTGAACGAAGTTTCATTCAGCCCGGCCACTTTCGCCAACGTTCCAAGCGCTCCTGCTAAATTCACTCCCGGAAATTTCCCGTCACGTATCGAAAAGCTGCCGTTTCCCGTGAGTGTTTTCTGCCAATCCTCTCCGCTCGATCCAAGCAATTGCATATCGAAATCAGCGAAGCCGGTCATTTTTCCTTTCATTCCGCCCGGCGCTGACGCCAGCATCCGCCCCACATCCAACCCACGCAATTGAAGATTCGCGGAAAATCTTTCCGGGTCTTGACGCGAATCCGTGCGTGCGGAGAGTTGCAGCGTGCCGCCGTATAAGTACATCGTTGCGGGCATCACTACCATGCGATCGCCGTAGATGTGAATTTCCGCGCTGGCGTTTCCTCCGGCGTAGGGCGCCCAGGTAACGCGCTCCGCCGAAATTTTCCCCTGCGCCAGCAACTCATCGGTTTTTTGCGCGGCAGCGGTTGCGGGAGTGTCGCCGTGGGTGCCCGTCGCCGTAGGTATTTCGGGAGTTTTCCGAATGGCCGCCAGGAGAGCGCCGGCGTTCAGTTCCGGCGTTGAAATATCGAAAGTGGGCTGGGCATTGGTGACATCCGTCACATGGATTGTCGCTTTCACGTCCGCGATGTTTCCCACCTGCACTCGGAGGTTTGCATCGAGCGTTCCGTTTTCCAGTTTCACGTCGCCGGATTTAAATTCCGCAGGCGCCGCGAGCGCTCCCATCTCCACGGAGATGCCGCTGAGATCCGCATTCGCGCTCCATTGTTTTATGGCGTTTGCGTTCAGCAGCACATTTCCCATTTTCACATTTACTTTGTGCGCGTCCACAATCACGAACGGTTGCGCCCCGTGCGAGGGAATTTGTTGCAGGCTTACATCCGCGTCCACCAGCTTGATCTTGTCAATCGATTCCAGCCGAAATCCGCTGGAACCTTCCGGGGATTTTCCCGCTGCGCTTCCGGAATTCGCGGCGCCACTTTGCGAAGGGAACGTGTAGTTCGTGTGGCCTAATTCGTCCTGCATCAGGGCCAATTTCGGCCGCACCAGTTTCAGCGACGTAACATGAATATCTCCGCGAAGCAGCGCCATCAGCGTAAGGCCGCCACGAATCTGATCCGCCGATAGAAATTGTCCCGCGGCAAAATCATTCGGATTGGAAATCTGAAATCCGTCCACAATTATGTGAGCCGACGGCAACAGCCGTGCGTGAATTGTGCCGAGCGTTACTTGACGCCCCGTCTGCGCTTCAATCGCGGTGGTGATCCTTGGACGGAATTTATCTACATTAATAAAGAGTGGCGCGATCAATCCGATCAAAAGTACTAGCGCAACGATGCCGCTGATAATCCACGCCCATCGCGGCACACGCGAAGCCCAAGTTTTCGCGCCAGAATTCATTTCGCATCCTTATTATGAACGGAAGACGCGCGTAAATGTCCAACGCGCCCGCCTCATGTTGGCAAAATACCTGCGTTCCGGCAAGCCTCCTCCTGCGCGTTGGCTGCATCCAATCAAAACAGCCCAGCTCGCGCACTCGGACAATTCTTACATCCGCCGTGCGCAATCGTTTCGGACAGGTATAATCGACACACATGCCCGTAAGATTCATTTCGATTTTGCCGGACACGCAAAAGCCTCGCACCGTAGCTCCGCCCGAGCCTCGGCTGAGTGTGCCGTGGCAAACGCGCGGCAGCCGGATCAGCGAAAGTTTGCGCGCTTTGCTTTCCGGTCCGCGCGCGCCGAAAGAATTTCGCGGCGGACGATTTTTCCGCGATTGCTGGGTGAAAAGGCACGTGCCGCGGCGCTCGATTGCGTTTTCGATCTTCTGGCACGCCGCCATGCTTGTGGTGCTGATTCAGTTTGGAAGTTTTCTGCTGAGCAGCCCGCGCGCAACGATGGTGGGTAACTACGATCTCGCGTGGTCCGGCCCGATCAACGATTTGCCGCTGATCATGCCGGCCACTTTGAAAAAGCGTCCCAGTCCGGCAGGCGATCCCGCAAAGCCATTGGCCAAACTTGGTGCAGACGCTTTTCATCCGCGCCAAACTCTGATCTCCGCGCCGAAGCATCCGAATCATCCGCGCCAAACTTTAATTCGTCCGGACGCTCCGCAGGAGCCGCCGAAAATTTTGCCGGAAATGCCCAACATGGTGCAGTGGGCGGCCGAGCCTCCGCGCCCGCAACGGAACATAAGTTCGGATAAATTATTGCAGCAGCCGAAGAGTCAGCAGCGCAACACCAAAATTGATTCGCCCGAAATTCCCAACGCAGAAAAAAATATCGCGGATGTTAATTTCGCGTCGTCGTCTTCGGCTCCT
>DATBYL010000038.1:0-4593 GCA_036513735.1 Candidatus Acidiferrales bacterium | reverse complement strand
GGCGCCAGCCGCTCGCGTCTTGTGCGCCAATTTCTCACGGAAAGTACAATGCTCGCCGTGAGCGGCGGCGCCATTGGAATTCTCGTAGCCGCATGGGGTGTCCGTCTGCTTGCCGCTTCGCCTGCGTTGGGAATGCCTCGCTCAAATGAAATTGCCGTGAATGGCGTTGTATTGATTTTTTCACTGGTCATAAGTTTCCTTGCGGGAATTCTATTCGGCATTGTGCCGGCGTGGCGCACCTCTCGAATAAATCTTTCCGAAATTATGAATGAAGCCAGCCGCGGATCTTCCGCCGGCGCGCGCCGCAATCGTGCCGGAGCGCTCATCATTATTGCGGAGCTTGGTTTCTCGGTGGTTCTTCTGGCTGGCGCTGGCCTTTTGCTGCAAAGTTTTTACCGTTTGCTCCACGTGCGTTTGGGATTTGAGCCGCAAAACGTTCTGACCTTTCAAATCGCTCTGCCCTCGACAAAATATCCGCAGCCGTTTCAGAAAACAGAATTTCACGAACAGCTTCGCGAACGCATCGCAAACATTCCAGGCGTTCGCTCCGTAGCTACCGCTAATCTGGTCCCCCCACTCAGTGGTTTATTCGCGCCGTATCTCGCGGAAGGAATGCCGCCGGATTTGCCGCGCGGCCAGCGGCCAATTGCTCTCTGGAATTCCATCAGTCCGGACTATTTTCAAACTATGGGAATCCCGATGTTGAAAGGCAGGAATTTTTCTGACGCCGATATCGAAAAATCCAATCCGGTCGTGATCATCAGTCAAAGTCTGGCCGCTCGCCACTGGTCCCACGTAGATCCCATCGGCCAGCACATCCAAATTGCCCGTCAGCCGTCGCCAGCGGAAATTGTCGGCGTCGTAGCCGATCTGCGCAATCGCGGCATTGGCGCGGACATGGGCGACGAACTGTATACTCCCCTGCCTCAGAAGCCGTGGGGAACCATGTCCGTCCTCGTGAAAACGTCCGGCGATCCCATGCAAATTGTTCCTGCGGTTCGCAGCGCAGTTCAGGCGGTTGACCGCGATCAGCCCATGACGCAAGTTATTTCACTCGAACAAAATTTGTCCGCAGCCGTTGGACAGCAACGCGTCTCCGCATTGCTCCTCGGAATTTTCGCCGCGCTGGCGCTCGTTCTCGCCGCCATCGGCATCTACGGAGTCACCAGCTATTCCGTCGCGCAGCGCAACAAAGAAATCGGCATTCGCATCGCGATGGGCGCGCAACCGCGCGATGTCCTTCGCTTAATTATCGGATTCGGCGCGCGTCTCGCCTTCATCGGGGTCGTCATCGGCGTAATCGCCGCGCTCGCGCTCACTCAATTGATGAAAACCTTGCTCTTCGGCGTCACAGCCACAGATCCGGAAACAATGGCCGCGGTCTCGATTACATTGATCGCCGTCACCCTTATCGCCTGCTACATCCCCGCGCGCCGCGCCATGAGCGTAGATCCGGTAATCGCTCTGCGCTCCGAATAAGCGCCACATTCATGTTAAAATTCCATATTCCAGGTGTAGAATGCCGTCTCCGACGGCGCTGGTGCTCTTAGCCGCACGTCAAAAACAAAATGTTCAACTTTTGGAAAAATCGCTCCGCAACAAAAAGCGCCATGCCTGCGCTTTCTTCGCTTGGCCATCTTGAAGAAGGCGTCATGGAAGTCCTTTGGGCGCACGGAGACTGCAACGTCCGCAACGTTGTCGATAAATTGCAGCGCCCGCTTGCCTACACGACGATCATGACCACGCTCGATCGTCTCTACAAAAAAGGTCTTCTCGATCGCCGCCGTGAAGCGCGCGCGTTTATCTATTCCGCCCGCCTTTCGCACGCCGAATGGGAACGCGCACGCGCAGGCGAACTCGTCGCAGGTTTTCTGGCCGTTCCGCAACCGCGCCACGATCTGCTCGTTTCGTGTTTGCTTGACGCCGTCGGCCAGCACGATCAGGAACTTCTCGCCGATCTCGAAAGAAAGATCAGGAGTGAGCGCAGAAAACTTCTGCGCGGAGCGCGCCGATGACTCTCTCGTATCTTTGGAGACTCTGCTTCCTTTGTGCCGCCACTTTTTTTGTAGTTCACACGCTCGCCGCGCTCGCCGCGCGATTTCTCGTTCCCGCCGCTCTGCGTTTCACTCGGCGGTTGCAACCGCGCTCCGCCACGAAATTCCTTTTGGCTCTGCGATTAGCTCCCGCGGCTCTCGCCACAATTTCGGTTTTGAGTTTGTGCATCCCTAGCTATCTCACGTTTGAACCCGGCGCCACGCGCGAAGAAGTAGGACTGGTTTGCATCAGTGCCGCATTTCTAACCGTGGCGCTACTAATCATTTCTCTCGCTCGCGGAATTCGCGCGCTCGTCACCACAAATTCGTACGCCCGCACCTGCCTGAAATCCGGAGTGCAAACGCAGACGCCCACGACATTTTCGCCTATCACCGTAATCGACGACGCAGCTCCCGTAATCGCAATGGTCGGCGCTTTTCGTCCTCAATTTATAATTTCGCGCGGCGTGCTTGAAACTCTTTCTCCCGAAGAATTGGACAGCGCCATCAGCCACGAGCGCGCCCATCGCACCTCCGCCGATAATTTCAAGCGCCTGCTTCTGCTTTTGATGCCGGATCTATTTCCGTTCGTCCCCAATGCGTTTTCCGCCGTAGATCGCTCCTGGATCACTTTTTCCGAATGGGCTGCCGACGATTCCGCCGTCGCCAATGATCTGCAACGCTCTCTTTCACTCGCCGGCGCGCTCGTCCACGTCGCGCAAATGGGAGCCGCGCCGCGTTTGTCTCCACTTTGCACGTCGCTCGTTTCCAGCAACTCGGCCTGCATGAATCAGGATCTTTCCGAGCGCGTCGATCGCCTTCTCCACACCGCGCCGCTCCGACGGGAATCTCCAAAGCGTTTCCGCGCAATTCTCGCCGTCTGCACAATCGCAGCAGCCTGCACGGTTTTCGTGGTCCTCCTCCGTCCCGAGACTCTCCATTCCGTCCACGAACTCCTCGAAATTCTCACGCACTAAAGTCTCCGCAGAGCCGCCTCACGCGGCCATTTCCCGGAACTGTGTATAATTGCTGAGCCAATATAAATGTATCCCTTCGTTCACATCGGCCCAATCACTCTAGGCACTTACGGAATCTTCGTAGCCGTCGGCCTGCTCGTCGGTTTTTTCGTAATGCAGAAGGATCTGAATCGCCGCGGCCTCACCGCCGACCCCAACGTAATCGTCGGTATCACAGGACTCGCCGGACTCGTCGGCTCACGCATCTATTTCAATTTGGAAACGCCCAAGGAATTTTTCGCGAATCCCTGGCCGCAATTGTTCAGCACCATGGGATTCACTTTCACGGGCGCGGCGCTCGGCGGAGCAATCGCCCTCATACTGATTGCTCGCCACTACAAAATGCCCATTCTTCAAATGCTTGACGTCGCCTCGCCCGCCGCCGCAATCGGCTACGGGTTCGGCCGCATCGGATGCCTCATCTCCGGTGACGGCGATTACGGCATTCCCACTTCGCTACCCTGGGGCATGAGTTTCCCCAACGGAATTGTACCCACCACCCAAAAAGTTCATCCCACTCCGATTTACGAATTTCTCGCCGCTGTCTTAATTTTCTGGATTCTCTGGCGCATCGGCGCGCGCTGGCTGAATGACGCAGGCCACACCGGCAAACTTTTCGGCGTCTATTTGCTACTCAGCGGCGTCGCCAGATTTTTCGTCGAAATTATCCGCATCAATCCACGCGTTCTCTGGGGACTCACCAACGCGCAAATCGCCAGCATCATCTACGTAATCGTCGGAACCTTTCTGGTGACACGCACTCCGCGCGCCGGTGTTTCCGCGCGCACGCAACGCTCCTCCCAATCGGCCGCGTAATCCACTCTTTGCTTGACGTTCGCATGGCCTTCCGATAGCCTCAGCCCGCACAGCCCCTCCCCTCGCATGTGGCGTCGTCTTTGCGCCGGGAGCGTGCCATCTCTCAGCGGAGGTAATCGAATGCAGCGACCAACAGGGGTCACAGTTATTGCCGTGCTGGATTTCATCGGCGCGGGTTTTGCCGTAATTGGCGCACTGCTTATGTTCATGGGCGGCTCAATCCTCGCGAGCTTTTTCAGCGCGGCTGCAACAGCGAATGGCGCTACAGGCACAGCTCCGGCGGCCGGCATTATGGCGTCGATCGGAATTATCGCGGGTGTGATTGTCCTTTGTTTCGCCATCCTCGCCATCTTCATCGCCATGGGCCTGCTCAAGCTGAAGAACTGGGCGCGAATTACCACCATCGTTCTTTCTGCGCTGGGCTTGCTCAGCACACTCTCTCGTTTCCTACACGGATTCGCGGGCGGCGGCATGGTCGTCACGATTATCGTCCTCGCGTATTACATCTGGGTTATCTGGTACATGCTCCAGCCCAACGTGAAAGCGGCTTTCGGCGAAACGGCAGCGGCATAAATTTTTGGACAATATCAATTCACAAATATCGGTCCGAAAAAAAATAAAAAGCGGCGGCTCCTCCTCACGGAGAAACCGCCGCTTTTCTTTCTCTGAATTTCAATTGATTGTCAGAAGTTGCCACCCACCGTGAACCAACAGTCTTCGCCCATGGC
>DATBYL010000037.1:0-4383 GCA_036513735.1 Candidatus Acidiferrales bacterium | reverse complement strand
ATTGTATTTCCCAAATCGCGCAGCGATTCCAGAATGCGAATCAGCCGCGTGGTATCGCGCGGATGCAAACCGATCGACGGTTCATCGAGCACGTAAAGCGCGCCGACCAATTGTGATCCCAACGAAGTGGCTAGCTGAATTCGTTGCGCTTCGCCACCGGAAAGTGTTGACGTCAGCCGGTCGAGCGTCAAATATTCCAATCCCACTTCGTCCAAAAATCTCAGACGCTGCTGGATTTCCTCCAGCACGCGTTCCGCGATTGTTGCCTGCGCCGCGGTCAGCGTCAGCGTATCGAAGAATTTGCGCGCGTCCGTAATGCTCAACGAGCAAACTTCTGTGATCGGTTTGTTCTGCACCAGCACAGCGCGGGCTTCCGCGCGCAAACGCGTGCCGCCGCAATCCGGACATCGCGCGTAGCCGCGATATCGGCTGAGGAAAACGCGCACGTGCAATTTATATTTCTTGCGCTCCAGCCAATCGAAAAATCCTTTCACGCCCGGATAGCCCGCGTTCGGATCGCCTTCCATCACGCGCGCGCGTTGTTCCGCGCTTAGTTTGCGAAATGGAACGTCCGTGGGAATTCCGTGCGACCGCGCATATTTTCTTAACTCCATATGCAGGCCGCGATACTTCGGCTTCGTCCACGGTTCAATCGCGCCGTCGTCGATGGATTTGCCGGGGTCGGGAATCACCAGATCCAAATCGAAATCAATTGTGTTTCCAAATCCTTGGCAGCGCGGACACGCCCCCGCCGGATTGTTGAACGAAAATAATCGCGGCTCCGGCTCCTGATAAACAATGCCGCACTTTTTGCATTCAAATCGCTCGTTGAAAACCATTCGCTCCAGAGCGACGCCCGAATCGTCCGGTGCAAATTCCAGAATTGCTTCGCCGTTACCCTCGCGATAGCAAATCTCCACGGAGTCCACCAGCCGCGAGCGCGATTCCGCTGAAACCGAGAGCCTGTCCACCAATACAAATACCGGCTTGGCGAAATCCACTTCCATCAAAGTCTCCGGTGCGGAAAATTCAAAAACGCGGCCACCTTGATACAGCCGGTTGAATCCGCGCTTTTGCAATTCCGCAAGCGCGGCGCGTACAACTTCGCTACTCGGCTTTTTTGTTTTCTTCGCGGCCGTTTTGCCGGCCGGCGCGTCTCCAAACTTCAGAAGATACACAATCGAAAATCGCCGGCCTGCCGGTAACGCCAGCACGCGCGCGGCAATTTCGTCCATAGAATCGCGCCGCACTTCGCTTCCGCAATTTGTGCAAAGTGTTTTTCCAACGCGCGCGTAGAGCAGACGCAGGTAATCGTAAATTTCCGTGGCTGTGGCAACTGTCGAACGAGGATTCCGCGTGGAATTTTTCTGACGAATCGCAATCGCCGGCGCGATGCCGGTAATTTCGTCCACGTCCGGCTTCTCAATGCGCTCCAGAAATTGCCGCGCGTAGGAAGAAAGCGACTCGATGTATCTTCGCTGGCCCTCGGCGTAAATCGTGTCAAACGCTAAACTGGATTTGCCCGAGCCGGAAACGCCCGTCACAACCGTGATCTGGTTGTGCGGAATTGTGAAATTTAGATCCTTCAAATTGTGCTGACGCGCTCCGCGTACCAGAATCACTTCTTGCGATTCCGGCGCCGCCGCGGCCTTCACAATCGTTTTAGTTGATTCCGTCAAGAGTGAAGCCCCTCTGCGCGCTAAATCAGCGCAACGTAAACTTCCAATTATACGTTGCGCGTCAAGCGGCGGCAAATGACGTGGTCGAATACCTTGGGAAAACCCCGCGGATAATTACTGCGTCTGAATCACTTGATAGCAATCTATAATCTTCACGAACGAGGAGGAAGAATAATGAAAGCCAGCCGGACTTGCTTTCTATTAGTGTTCGGAGCGTTCTTCATCTTCTGTGCTCAGGTCTCATGCGCCTGCTCTTGCTCGGGAGTGGCACCTGGCACTTGTCAAGACTTCAAGAAAACGGGCTCGAGTTTTGTTGGGACAGTGACCGCGATCGACAACCCCGCAGATGAGCGGAGGGGGGCCGACCAATCCGGCGAGTCCCGTTACCGTTTTCGAGTGGATGAAAACATTAACGGGGTTGATGCCAAAGAAGTCGATGTGTACTCGGGGCGCGGCGGAGGCGACTGCAGTTTTCATTTTGAACTCGGGAAATCGTACTTCGTGCAGCCCGGTACAGGAGACGGACGCTTGTTCGCGACGATCTGCAGCCAGACCCAGCTTGCGGAGGGCGCCGAGCCCATGCTCTCGGAGTTGAGAGCTCGCAGGGATGGCAAGAAATTTGCCTCTTTATACGGCGTCTTGCGAAAAACACAGCAACCATATGTAACTACCCAAGACGATTTCGACCGGCCGCTTCCCGGCGTTATTGTCGAATTGAGAGGCGACAGCCACACCCTCTCTGTAAGAACCGACGACGCCGGAGTGTTTCGCTTCTATGAAGTTCCTGCGGACACATATCATTTTGCCGCGGCACTTCCAGATAATCTGGTGATCGCGCAAACTATTTTGAGCGATCCACCACCTCCAATCACTATTCCAGATCACGCGTGTTATCAGGCGGACATCGAAGTGCTACCGACGAGCCGAATCCGCGGAAAAGTCATTGGGCCGGACGGCCAGCCCCTGAGGTATGCGGACGTGGAACTCTTCAAGCATGATGGTTACACGGAATCTGGAATGGGTTGGTGGGAATTTCAAGGAGATCAAAAGGCTTATTTTGAGTTTGACCACGTGACGCCCGGAACTTATGTGATTGTTTTCCACAATTCAAATCGATCTGATCCAGATATTCCTTTTCCGCGCACGTTCTACCCAGGTACACCAGACCGTCAAACGGCCCTTCCGATAATTGTCGGAGACGGACAGCAGATTCTCGACGCAGACATCCGAGTGAATGGCGGCTCGCCAACCAGAATAATTACGGTGCACGTTAAGTGGACGGAGGATCCGACGCCCGATGATGTATACGTAACCGTGCACGCAAGTGTCGGCGACTCACCACTTCCATCGAAGCGTTCTCCAGGCGTTTTTGAGGTCTCTGTGTTCCGCGATGCACACTACACAATTTTCGCCGAGCAATTCTGCGGTCACCGCCAGGAAGGTAATATGTTTATTCCCATCGGATCCAGGGAAACGGACCGGGTGGAAATTGACGGCTCCGACATGAAGACGACATCATTGACACTTTCACTGAAGGATAGGACTTGCAAGCCGCCACACCTACCCCCACCTCCTCATTAACGCTCCTCCTGTCTCACCGGCCGCGTCGCCAAATAACTCACCAGCTCCATCGAAGAATTCGCCATATCCAAATCAAATAATTCCATTTTGTCCGTAAAATAGTTGTAGCACCACACGGCCGGCACTGCGACGATCAGTCCCAACGCGGTTGTCACAAGCGCTTCGGCAATTCCGGCGGCAACACCGGAAAGCGCGGTGGCCGGCCCAGAGCTTCCGCGAAACGCGTGCGTGATTCCGATCACCGTTCCGAATAATCCAACGAACGGAGCCGTCGCGCCGATTGTCGCAAGCCCGCTGAGTCCGCGTTTTAATTCGGCGTGTGTTGACGCGCACGAACGATCCAATCCACGCCGCGCAAGTTCAATCGCTTGTTCATTTGAAACAGAAGGCAGCGCCGACTGAAACTCCACCACTCCCGTCGCCACGATGCTCGCGATCGGACTTTTCCTGTTGCGCTCGGCCACGGAAACTACTTCGTCCAAATTTCCATCGCGCATCGCGTCCGCCACCTGATGAATAAACGCGCGCGATTGTTTCCGCGCCACGCTGTAACGCAGCCCGCGCGTTACCATCACCATCAAGGATCGCGCTGACATGATCAGCAGCACGATCACCACTCCGCGCGCAATTCCGCTCATCGAATGCCACATGCCAATCAAGCCCCAGTCCATAGTCGTCGCCTCCTCGCGTTGCGTTAACGCAAACTTCTGCACGGTGAGACACCGGCGCGCTCGAAGCGGTGCCGCGAAGCGTTCAAAAATAAAAATTAATTTTCGGGAACAAGAAAAGAAGAATCGGTGTCAGAGGAATCGCGGATAATAATTTGTGGAGTGTGCGTTGTGTGGGGCGAAGTGCACTGACAGGAGTGTCGGCGCTACCAATCGCTGCTACTCCACCACCAAACGAATCTCGCCGATCCCGCCTTCAACATTCATGTGAATTGTAATCGGCGATTTTCCCCACGCATCATTCACCCAACGCCCGCCTTCTTTGTGCAGGCCTTCCGTGTCGATCGATCCGATTCCGCCGTCCGCGCGAATTTCAACTCCTACTTCATGCGGCAAACGGATTCTCGCCTCGCCCACGCCGCCTTGCACGTCAACATCGAAACTTTGTTTTCTGT
>DATBYL010000036.1:0-9616 GCA_036513735.1 Candidatus Acidiferrales bacterium | reverse complement strand
CGCGTTGGCCGGTAACGTCATAAATTTTCCCCATGTAAAGATGCGACCAGGCTTCCACCCACTTGGTGCTCAAATCCATATCGCCGCCGATGGCGCTACGGAAAGAATTCGCGGCAGCGGTGTAATTCTTTTGGTAGAAGAATGCTTCGCCCATGCGGAACAGCGCCAGCGAATTATTTTTCTGCACGTCCAGCGCATGTTGATATTGCTCGATCGCATCCATAAAACGATTTTGATCCTGTAAAGATTCTCCGCGCGAAATGATGGACCGAATTCGCAGCCGCTCACTGGCTTTCAAAATGTAATCGTGAGGATCCAGAATAATTCCTCCGGGTTTTGGCCGGCCAAAAGTGTCAATCGAAAACGGAGTTTCAGCGCCTGTCACCTGAATCGTTTTCGTTTCCGGATTGCCTTCGGTTTGGACTTCAATTTCCATCGGCATGCTGAAAGTATCCAACGTTTGTTTCACTTTTCCGACCACTTGAAATCCTTTTGCGTTGCGGAACACTTTGTAATCCAGCGTAAATTCCGGAACGCCTGTTGAGCTGAGCCACTGCGCGAAAAATGGCTGCAGACTGTGCGTGTTCGTTGGAGGCGCAGGCGGCAGCGAATTGGCGGAAATACTTTTAACCGGCGCCAGCGAAATGCCCTGCGCCTTGGCGTCAATATATTCCTGCGCGAGATCTTCAAAATCAGTGTTGCGCGCGTTCGATCCTTTGTAGCGCTCGTAAAAATCTCTTACGGCCGCGCGAAACAAATCATCGCCCATCAGCGAATGCAGCATGTGAAATACGATCGCGCCTTTATCCTGAACGACCGAAGCATATTGGCTCGTGTAAGGTTTTAATTGTGCGGATTGTGTGATCGGCGACGCAGTGTCGTACATTAACGCGCGCACCGCATAATCTTCCACGATTAAATTCACCGCGTCTTTGCCGGATTCCTGTTCGGCATACATCGCTTCGCCGTATCGCGCAAGTCCATCGGTGACCCACACATCGGAAGTGCTCGCGGGCATCACCGCAACGCCAAACCATTGCGCTGCCGCGATGCGCGAAAGCGACGCGGTATTCCCGCGGCCGCTCCAATTTCGCTGGCTTACCAGCGCAAGTCCGGGCGCTGCAAATTCAGTGAGGCCGCCATCGGGAAGTTCGGCGATGGTGATGCTCGGATCGGCGAGCGGCCCGAAATCATCGGAGAAATCCGAAATGATTTTCGCCATGTCTCTACCGAAAAGTTGTGCGGATTCTGTGGAGGCTGGAAAAGTGTAAACGGGAATTTTGATTCCGTCGACGTCAACGATTGTTTGCTTATACGGCGCGCCAATAAACGTGCCGCTGGCTTCGGGGCGATCATCGCGGAACGTGAATATTTTCTGCTGTATTGGAGCCGGCGGAAGCTGGCCCGGCCGAATCACGTCGGGCATTACCACTTTGCCGGAAATCATTTGCGGCGGCCCGGTTTTGCCGGTGCCTGCAACGGTGAAAGCTTCGGGCACTTGAATTTTGTAAACGCCGGTGTAGCGATTCGCCGGATAATTTGTGAGCGGAAACCATCGCGCGGGCAAAAGCAAATATGCGGCTTCATTACTGATGGACGCGAGGCGCACGCCCGGAGCTGGACTATTTTCTTCATTGGAAAGCGGTCCGGAATAATCAAAATTCAGAGTGATTTTTTGGCCCGCGCCGATCGCCATATCCAAATCGACGCGCAGTTGAAGAGAGCGAGCATCCATGCGCTGAAAAGTTTGCGGCTTGCCAGCGGCGTTTGTTACCGCGGTCACGTGCAGATTCGGATGCAGCTCGACAAGTACGGTGCTCGACGCGTCGGTTGCGACGAAATCCACGGTGACGTGCGCCGTCAACATTTGTTCGGCCGGTGAGATCGTAGCCGTCACGTCATAATGCGTGGCGCGGAACGCCGGATGCCCGGCGGAATTCGGCACCATCGGGCCTTGCGCGCGCGCGGGTGGCACAGCGCAGCAGGCGATCAATAAAATTGTGGTGGAGATTGCAGTCTTCAAGATTCTCAAGTGCAATGGTTCCTCGTTCTGGCGACAACCGCGGCCTTGTACATACTAGGATACCAGAGAGGTGCTTTTGAGTTGCCAGCGCCTTTTCTCGAATATTGGCCGCCGCAGTCTGCTTACAAGTCGGCTACAACATCCCCACAATTATATCCGCAGCGCGGGAAATGGCGCCGCCGGGGCCTAATTTCCAGCGGACCTCGGCGAGTCCGGCCAGCATTTCATCGCGAGCGGCGGGTGAATCCAGTAGCTTTGAAACTTCGGCGGCGATACGCGGCGGCGTGCAATCCTGCTGCAATAATTCCGGCACCACTCGCTTTCCGAGAATTAGATTCGGCATGGCCACAAATCGCGTCACGATAAATGTGCGCAAAATCAATTCGGTCAGGCGCGCCACTTTGTAAACGACCACCATTGGCGTGCCGAGCAAAGCTGTTTCAACGGTTGCCGTGCCGCTGGCTACGATCGCGACAGACGCGGCTGAAACCGCGTCATACGTTGCGCCGGAAATTATTTTTAGATTTAGTCCTGCTGGCACGCGGAACGAATGTTCCGCGCCGCCGGATTTTATTCGCAGCGTGGCTTCGGAAGTTCCTACGCTGGTCACCAATTCCGGCTGGATGCTGGGCGCGAGAACCAGCATGAATTGGCAGCCGCGTTTTTGGCGCAAAATTCCTTCGCACGCGCCAAATATCGGCGGTAAATTCCGCTGAATTTCATTCATGCGGCTGCCGGGGAGTAGCGCAACGATTGGACGCGCTGCGTCGAGCGATTGACTGGCTAGAAAATCCGCGCGCGGCATGGAAGGGTGCGCGATATCCACGAGCGGATGTCCGATGAAAGTTACGGGCACTCCTGCTTTGCGATAAAACTCTTCCTCAAATGGGAAAATACACAATGCGAGTTCAAAACGTTTACCGATTTGTTTTGCGCGCCACGGACGCCACGCCCAGAACTGGGGCGCGACAAAACAAACGCATCGAATTTTATTTTCTTGCAGGCGGCGCGCGAGACGGAGATGGAAACTCGGGAAATCGGTGAGGATGGCGAGCGCCGGTTTTCGCGCGGCGGCTGCGTCAGTTAGCCGCGCCATTGTTTGCTTCAGCACGGGGAGCTTGTTCCACACTTCGGAAATTCCGGAGACGGCGACGTCCGAGGAATGCGCGATTAACTCGACGCCGGCTTCAGCCATGCGTTCACCGCCCATGCCGAAAAGATGCGCGCCGGTGCGTTGCGCAAGTTCCGCGGCAAGGCGCGAGGCGTACATGTCGCCGGAAGCTTCTCCGGCGGAAATAAAAATTTGGCGCGGGTTTGTTTCAGCGGGCATTCGAGTTGCGAGAGTATGACGAGCTTAATCGTTGGCCGGCAAAGTTTCGGCCGTTGCTGCGCCTGCGATTTCCGGGGGAATTCCGGCGCGCAATTCTTGATCCTTATATTGAAGCTGATAGAGGCGGTAATAAATTCCGCGCTCGGCCAGCAATTCCTGATGAGAACCTTTTTCGCGCAGCTTGCCTTTATGGAAAACGAGAATTGAAGCCGCATGCTGAATGGTGCTCAGGCGATGCGCGATTACTACGGCGGTGCGCCCGTGAAGCAGACGATCGAGCGCTTCGCGAATCATTTCTTCCGTTTTCGTATCGACGCTGGATGTTGCTTCGTCGAGAATCAGGAAGCGCGGATTGTGCGCAAGGGCTCGCGCAAAACTTACGAGCTGGCGCTGGCCGACGGAAAGCGTTGCGCCGCGCTCAGTGATTTCCGTTTCCACGCCGCGGGACAATGATTGCAGCAGCGGGCCGAGGCCGACTTCGCGCAGCGCGCTTTCCACTTGCGCACGAGTGATTCCTTCGGTGCCGAGCTTGACGTTTGATTCAAGCGTGCCGGTGAAAAGGAATGGATCCTGCAGCACGATGCCGAATTGTTTGCGCAAATGCTGCACGTCAAATTCGCGGATGTCGACTCCATCCAAAAGAATTTGTCCGCGCTGAATATCGTAAAAGCGCAGCAGCAACTGAACGACTGTGGTTTTTCCCGCGCCGGTGTGGCCGACGATGGCGGCGGTTTGACCCGGCGGCACAACGAATGAAACGTCACGCAGAATCCATTCTTCTTCTTTCGGATTTTCGCCGCCGTGATAGGCGAACCACACATTGCGGAATTCAATTTCACCGAGCGGTTTTTCCATGAAGCGCGTTCCGGCGGAGGCGGAAGCGGGAATCGGCTCGTCGAGCAATTTGAAAATGCGCTCGGAAGCGGCCATGGCGCTTTGTAGAATATTAAATTTGTCGCTCAAATCTTGAATGGGGCGGAAGAATTGTTGGGCGTATTGCATAAAAGCGACGATCATGCCGATTTGTACCGCGCCGAGGAGCGCTTGCGAGCCGCCGAACCAGAAAACGAAAGCGATGGCGAGCGTGCTCAAGAATGCGACAACCGGAAAGAACAGCGCATAGGCAAAAATTACGTCCTTGTACGCTTCCATGTAGTTGCGATTCAGATTTGAAAATTCGGATCTTGCTTTTTTCTCGCGACCGAACAGCTGTACGACGGCCATGCCGCCAATATTTTCGTTGAGGAACGCGTTGATGCGCGCAAGCGATGTGCGGATGCGCCGGTTAGCGTCACGCGCTTTATTGCGGAACATCCATGTAGCAAGAAGAATGAGCGGCAGAACGGAGAGCGTGGCGATTGCCAGACGCCAGTTCATATAGAACAGGATTCCGACGAAAGAGACCAGGAGAAATGCGTCGTTAATCATTGCGACGATGCCTGACGCGAATAAATCGTTGAGCGCGTCCACATCGGTGGTTACGCGGGTCACGAGACGCCCGACGGGACTCTTATCGTAAAAGCTCATCGGCAGCGCCTGTAGACGGGCAAAAATTTCTTTGCGTAAGTCGTACATCGTCTTTTGGCCGACGTTTTGCATGACGCGCACTTGCAAATACTGGATCGCGAAACCGAAGAGGAGTGCCGCGAGGTTTATTAAGGTTATCCAGCCGAGTCCGCGCATCCCCGTTGCAAATGGGAGAGTTTTTTTGAATACCGGGACAATGTACCGATCTAAAGCGACCCAAAATAGCGCCGGTGGCAGAGCTGCGAGCGGCGTCACGACAAGGGTCAGCAGGAGTGCGAGCCATACCTGCCCTTTGTAGGGCTTCATGTAACGCATTAGCCGCCGCGCTAGATGCGAGTCGTATGCTTTTCCGAGTTTTTCTTCCTCGCGGAAATCGCTCATTCGCGCGCCAACTCTTCTTCCAGCAGTTGTTTCTGATAAAGGTCGTAGTAATAGCCGTTCTGCAAAATCAATTCATCGTGAGTTCCGCGCTCGACGATAGCTCCTTCGCGCAGAACGACGATTTCATCAGCGTGGCGAACGGTTGAACAGCGGTGCGAAACCAGAATGGTAGTGCGGTTGCGCGTAACATCTTTCAATCCACGCAGGATTTTTTCTTCGGTGTCGGTATCGACGCTGGAAAGCGCGTCATCGAGAATTAGAATTTTTGGATCTCTGAGAACGGCGCGCGCTAGGGTAGTGCGCTGTTTTTGTCCACCGGAAAGTGTGATGCCGCGTTCGCCGACCATCGTTTCGTATTTTTGCGGGAAATCACGAATTTCGGCATCGATGCTGGCGATAACCGCAGCGGCTGAAACTCGCTCGGGCACAACGGCGTCCTCGCCAAGCGCGATATTTTCCTCCAGGGTTTCGCTGAAAAGAAATGGATCCTGCGGCACAAATCCGATAGCTCCGCGCAGCGTAGCAATCGGCCATTGGCGAATCGGACGGCCATCAACGATGAGAGAGCCTTCAGGCGCTTCCCACAAACGTGCAATGAGGATGGCGAGAGTCGATTTCCCGCTGCCGGTTGGGCCGACGATGGCGAGAGTGGATCCCGCCGGAATTTTCAAATTGATATCGCGCAGTACAGGGGCACTCGCTTCGCCGCCTTGACCGTTCGCCGCCGCTTTTGGCGCGTCAGCGGCAACTGCATTTCGCGGCGTCGGGTAAGTGAAGGAAAGGTGCCGCATCTCGATTTCGCCGCGAATTTCCGCGCCATTCAGAGGACGAGCGTCTGAGTCACTGATTTTCGGTTGCGCATCCAAAATGTAATTGATGCGTCCCATAGAAGCCGCGCCGCGCTGGAAGATATTGGTTACAAACCCGAGCGCCACCATCGGGAAAATCAGCAGGACCATGAAGTTGTAAAAGGAAATAAATTCGCCGACGGAAATCGTGCCGATCATGGCCATCCTGCCGCCCTGCCAGAGAACGAGCAGGAAAGTCATGCCGAATAGAGTGGTGAGTGCCGGCATGAACATGCTCCACGTGCTGATGAGTTTCAAGTTGCGCGTGACGTACTCGCGATTGGGCGCGTCGAATCCAGCTTGTTCGGCCTTTTCTTGCGCGTAAGCGCGGACGACGCGCACGCCAGCAAGATTTTCCTGCGCCTTGGCGCTGAGCGTGGCGAGCGATGCCTGAATTTTTTCGTAAAGTTTGTGAATCACCTGACCGAAATACCACACGACAACGGCGACGACGGGAACGGGCAGCAAGACCCAAACGCTGAGGCGCGGCGAAAGTGTGACCATCAGGACGACGGACAGAATCATCATCACGATGGTCGTGGCGCTGTACATGATGCCGGGGCCGAGCACCATGCGAACATTGTTCAAATCATTCGTACAGCGGGACATGATTTCGCCAGTGCGATTGCGTACGTAGAATTCTGGCTCTTGACGAAGGAGCGCTGTGAGCAAATTGTTTCGCAAGTCGTATTCGATGTCGCGAGAAATTCCGATTAGAATCTGCCGGTTCCAGTAGGAAAACACTCCGTTCGCCGCTGCGGCAGCCACTAAAGCGAGACAGAAAATACCGAGAGTTTGGCGGCTTCCCGGATGGTAATACTTAAGAAGAGGACCGAGAGCAATTTGCGCCACATTGCCCCACTTGGCGAGTGGTACTGGAGCGCTTAAAAGCGCGTCAATAATCGCTCCGATCAAAATGGGCGCGAGAACTCCAGTGACGCCCAGGCCAATGTTCATCAAGAAGCCCAGCGCAACTTTACCTTTATATTGCGAAATGTAGGGCCCTAGAGCGCGCAGGTTCTTCGCCGAAGGCGGGCGCTTTGCGGCGGCGGGGCTTGCTGCGGAAACGGCTTGTGCGGCGGCGCTCATTTCAGTTCGCGATGAATATCTTCAAGCGCGGGATTTTCTCCAATAAAAGTTTCAAAGTTTGCGTCCATGGCCTGATAACGTTTGGCTTCAGGATTCCAGCGGACTTCGATCGTTTGATCGCGAACCGTTGGGCCTTGGTTGAACGGCTTCAGAAACAATAGCAAACCTCTTTTCGGATCTTTTTCAAATTGCAGACGCCACTGAGAAACGGCGGCCGTCGGCGTGCCGCCGAGAAATCCATTTGAATTTTTCAAGTGCTCGTCGCACAACAGAATTTCTTTCCACTGCTTGCCGTCATTTTCCAAAATCGCAAGCCGCGTGAATACAGACGCGGCACCGGTTGCGAGGTCCGGCTTGTTCAGGCGATTGATCGCCAAAATTTGTTGGCGTCCGGTGGGCGCGAGATCGCCCCAGGCCAGAACTTCCGTTTCGCTGCCGAGCGCGCCGATGGCGGCCGCGAGAACATCATCGGGCACCGCCGAAGCTTTGGGCTTTTGCGCGGAACTGTCCGCCGCCGGAGTTTTCGCCGGCTGATCACATCCAGTTATGGTGGCCGAAACACAAATCAACCCCAACAGAATCGCCGTGCGCAAAAAGAAACTCCTTCGTTAAAGGCTCGGAAAAGCGAGCATGATTTCGACGACGCGGCCAGATTCTTTATCGCAGGAAATTTCCATCACCTGCGGCACGTTCGAGCCAGCCCAATCAAACATGTAAAACATTAATTCTAGCTCGTGGCCCGCCTTCACGCTAGGGCCGCCGGAATTTGGCGCGCCATAAACTTCGACAACATGCTCGGAAATATCGCCCAGGCGAATTCCCTGGCCGGTGACCCAGAGCGGATCTTTTTTGGGATCCACTTTCGATTTGCAATTTTCGTGCGTGGTGGCGCTGGATATTGTGACGGTCTGGATCACTCCGGCGCGATCCACTTCAAGCGAAAGGCGGCGGCCGGAACAGGGATCGCTCCACGAATGGCCACTGGCGGATTCGCTGTCGTCGGGACGCAGATGATCGTTGAGCAGCTTTTCGACGGCGACGATTTTGTCGCGGCCCGGTTGAATGGAGGCGAGGGTCAGCTCGTTCTTGCCCTGATCGCCTTTTTGTTTCTGCGAAACCGCGCCGGCGGAAACCGTCAGCGCCAGCAGGCTAGCGCACAGCCAGAATTTCATCCACGCGCGATTCAAAGTTTTCCTCCCCTTCGGACCATAACTTATAACGTTCGAGCGGCACGGATGTTTCGGCTTCACGCAGCCAGTGCAACAGTATTTGGATGTTTTCGCGCGTGCGCTGGTGATATTCGCGCAAACGCTCCGGCGACGCCATGGACGCGAGAAAACGCGCTTCCTCAAGATGGGCAGCGGGCGCTTTCGGACCCGGATTTGCGCCGAGCATTCCAGCATGTCCGGTGAAGAGATGCTCGAAGCCGATGTCGATTAGAAAATCGCCTTCGCGTTCGGCGATGCCGCCGTCATATTCCGAGCCATAACAATCAATTTGCAATTCCTGAGGCTTGCTTTGCCAGCGGCCTGAATCCAAATCGTAAATCCATAAATCCCAGAGCGCGCGAATTTCATAGGCGATGTCCGGACCTTGCGGTTCGCGCATCAGTTCGATAATTTCAGCGGAGCCGATCATTTCCCCGCGCAAATCCCATTCGCGAACGGGAGCTTCGGCGGGTTCGAGTGCGCGCACGACGAGTCCGGTGAATCCCGGCCACGACGCGGAGAAGGGAACGGTTGAGAGCAGATTCTGCAAGCGTTCGAGCTGCGTAGCTTCGGAATAATCCTTTGCCCAGGCGCTGACGTAGGCGCGATTTGCCATGTGGACATTATACAGTGTCTCGCGCTGGAGCCCGAATATGACGGGAGGCGCGAGATTGCGTAGTATCTTGGCGTTACTTTGGGAGGAGGCTTACTTGTTTCCGGAATCGTCGTCGACGGGCGGTTTGGTGGTTGAAGGAATGGATGTGGTAACGCCGAGCAATCGCTCGCGCAAGGAATCGCCGACGGTGGCAAAAACTTGCGTGAATGTTTCGCGCAGTTTCAGTTCGGCGTTTCGGGCCAACGTTTCGATTTGTTGTTCGGCCTGCTGGTTCAAAGCTGCGGTGGAATTCAGCAACCACACGCTGGATGCATTTTCCATGCGGCCTTTGTACGTGACCATCGCTTCATCGCTGACGTGGGAAAGTGAATCCTCAAATTTTTCGTGCTGCAGTTGATGCGCAGCGATCACCGCTTCGCGCGTTGCGACGATTTGAGATTCCAGTTCGCGCTTTGAAGATTGCAAACTATCCATGGCACGCTGATTCAGAGCGATCTGGAAATCGGCGATGAATTGGCGCGTTTCGCTGCCCATACGCGTGCGGACCTGCACCGCATGCGCTTCAAAATGCGCGGAAGATTGGTCAAACGAATT
>DATBYL010000035.1:0-11933 GCA_036513735.1 Candidatus Acidiferrales bacterium | reverse complement strand
GCGTCTTCCGCGCGTTCGCCGGGAAGAAAACGTTTTGACGCGCGGCGCACAAATTTCCACCGCATGGCGTGCTCGCGCAGCCAAACGCTCTGAGATGCGGCAACAATCGCGCGTCGTGAAAGTGACATTGGTGTCGTCGTTGCCGACAGGGCGCGAATCGCTGCGGCCCTGCGGCGCTCGAATAAAGTTGTTCCTCGCTACGTCTGCTAAATTTAGCAGACCCGTAGCGAATCGCAACGTTGAGTTGCGGAAATGTATGGTGCAGACGCTTCTGAAATTAGCGCAGACCGTTGTAGGATATCGCTCATGCGAATCGCAAAATTATTTGTGGCACTCACAATTGCATCAATGCTTCCGCTAATCGCGGCGGCGCAACAATCTCAAACTCCCGCGCAAGCTGCGCCCAATGCCACAGCTCCAGCGCCCGTAAATTACTTCACGATAAAACCGCTCGGACACAACGTGTTCGCGGCAATCGCAGTTCCGGGCAGCGGCGCGGGAAGCAACGCCGGATTTGTGATTGGAGACGACGGCGTCGCGGTGATCGACACTTTCCAAAAAGTTGACGCCGCGAAATCTTTGCTCGCCGAAATCCGCAAAATGACGCCGCTTCCGATTAAGTACGTCATCAACACGCACTACCACATTGATCACGTCACAGGGAACGGAGTTTTCGCGGACGCCGGAGCAACAATCATCGCGCAGAAAAATGTTCGCGATTGGATTCACACCGAAAATAAAAAGTTTTATGGCGAGAAAATTACCGACGCGCAGAAGACTTCCGTCGAAGCTCTCACTGGTCCGACACAGGTTTACGACACGACGCTCGACCTTCATCTCGGGTCGAAGTTGATCAACGTGCGATACGAGCTTGGCCACACTGGCGGCGATTCGGTGGTATTTATTCCTGACGCGAATGTAGTTTTCTGCGGCGATCTTTTCTGGCGACATACGTTGCCCAATTTAATTGACGCCAGCACCGAAGCTTGGGTCACAACTCTCGGCAAGCTGATGCTGGAACATCCGTCGGCAAAATTTGTTCCCGGTCACGGCGATTTTGGCGACGTCAGTGGAATTGGTGACGTGCAAGCATTTCAGGGATATTTGATTGATCTGCGCCGATGGGTCAGCGAAGGCCGTGCGAGCGGAAAATCCGGCGACGCTCTTGTAGAGGATCTAACGCCAAAGTTAAAAGAAAAATATGGCGATTGGAGCGCGTTCAATAATTTTGCGAAGCGAAATATTCTGGATACTGACGCCGAATTTGCGGGCACGAAGAAAGTTCCGCAGCCTGTCTCGCCGAAATAACGGACTTCGCGGAATCAGTTAGGCACGCTCCGCTTCAGCGCGCATCGCTTTCCAAAGTTCTGCGACGTGTTCGCGCTCGGTATTTTCCGCGCCGATGGAAACTCGCACCATCCATCGTCCTTCGAGAATTGCCGGTGTTAAATATGCAACGCCACTGCGATTGATCCGATCGCACCACGCTTGCGTATGTTTATCGAGAGCATCCGCGTTCGCCGCGCCGGCAAGCGAAGGCGGCTCGTGACGCACGCAAAGCGTTTGCAATTTTACGGGAGCGAGCACCTTCCAATTTGGTGTCGCGCTGATTTCCGCCGCGAGCCATTGTGCGTTTTTCATGTCTCGACGCAATCGCGCTTGCAATCCGGAAACGCCTTGCTCGCGAATCAGGCACCACAATTTCAGCGCGCGGAATCTGCGGCCCAGCGGAATTCCCCAATCGCGCAAATTCTTTACTTGCTCGTCCACAGCGGAACGCAGGTAACTGGGATTCGTGGACATCACGCGCACCAAATGCTGCGGATCGCGGACATAATAAATAGAGCAATCAAACGCAGAGCCGAGCCATTTGTGCGGATTCAGCACGATCGAATCGGCCGCGTCAATTCCGCGCCACAGTTCGCGGCACTCCGGCAAAATCATCGCGGAGCCGGCCATCGCCGCGTCCACATGCAGCCAAAGATTTTGCGCACGCGCAATTTCTGAAATTTTCGCGACGGGATCGAACGCAGTTGTTGTCGTCGTTCCAGTTGTGGCAACCACCGCGCAAGGTTTCATTCCTTCGGAAAGGTCGTGATGAATCATCGCGGCGAGCGCATCCGAGCGCATTCCGAATTCCGCGTCGTGGGGAATCAGGTGAACATTTGTCCTGCCGAAGCCAGCAAGCAGCGCGGCTTTTTCAACGGAGCTGTGACTGTGCGCGGAAACGTAAACGACCAGCGGCTGTTCCTCGCTCTGCATTCCGCCGCGCGTAAGAGAAAAATTTGTGGTGCGTTCGCGCGCGCAAATCAGCGCGATCAACGTCGAAGTGGAAGCGGTGTCAGCAATCACGCCGCTCCACGCGTCAGACAAACCAATCATCTGGCGCATCCAATCGGTGACGACTTCTTCGACTTCGGTGAGCGCCGGGCTGGATTGCCAGGAAAGTCCCAGCACGCCGAGTCCGGTGCTGAGATAATCGCCGAGCACGCTGGCGAGCGAACCGTTCGACGGAAAATATCCGAAGAATCGCGGATGCTGCCAGTGGGAAAGTCCGGGCATGACG
Source organism: Candidatus Acidiferrales bacterium (assembly GCA_036513735.1). Classification (GTDB taxonomy): domain Bacteria; phylum Acidobacteriota; class Terriglobia; order Acidiferrales; family UBA7541; genus DASTCZ01. Next base: position 9,367 of record DATBYL010000035.1, on the reverse strand, counting down.
ATGCGATCCATGTCTTTAAATATCGCGTCGAAGTTTTCCGGATTTTCCGGTGGACTTGCCGGCAGTTGTGCGCGGACTTCGCCCGGCGCGGTTCGCGCCATCACAGGAAATTCTGCGACGCGCGTGCGATAGTCGGCGATCCAGTCGATCAGTTGATGGCCGTATTTGCGAAATTCCTCTGGAGTCATTGGCGCTCTCAAATATTTTTGTATTGATGCAGTTCCAGCGCGCACGATGTTACAGTTTCCGAGGCAGTTGAGCCAATCGAGTTGAGTCAACAGGAGTTGAGCTAGTTCAGGGGAGCAATTGAAATATCGCGAGATGGGCAGAACTGGTTTTGAAGTCAGCGAAATCGGCCACGGACTTTGGGGAATGAGCGGATGGTCCGGTTCTGAAGACGAGCAATCGCGCGAAGCGATGCAGCTTTCCGCGAATGGCGGCTGCAATTTTTATGACACCGCTTGGGCCTACGGCGAAGGGAAGAGCGACGCGCTGCTCGGCGAGTTGCTCGCGCGAAATTATGGGAAGCGTCAGAAAGCTGCGGCAAATTTTTCTTCGCATTTGTACGCGGCGTCGAAAATTCCTCCGATGAATAAAAAGTGGCCCGCTTCGCCGAACGATCGTTTCGACGAAGTATTTCCCGCGAAACATGTTTTCAAATATATGGAAATGATTCGCGAAAAATTGGGCGTGGATTCGATTGACCTGCTGCAATTCCACGTGTGGGACGACAATTGGGCGAGCGATCCGGATTTCCGCCGCACCGTTGCGAAATTGAAGACGGAAGGACAAATTCGCGCGTTCGGATTGAGCCTGAATCGATGGGAGCCTGCCAACGGAATTGCCGCGCTGAAAACTGGATTGGTGGATGTGGTTCAAGTGATCTACAACATTTTCGATCAGTCGCCCGAAGATAAATTATTTCCGCTCTGCAAGGAAATGAATATCGGAGTGATTGCGCGTGTGCCGTTAGACGAAGGAAGCCTGGGTGGAAAAATGACGCTGGACGATAAATTTCCGCCGAACGATTTTCGCGCGCGATATTTCAGCGGAGACAATCTGCCAAATACAATTGAGCGTGTAGAAAAACTGAAAAAGATTTTGCCCGCGGGAATGAGTCTTCCGGAAATGGCCATCCGATTTATTTTGTCGAATCCCATTGTGAGCACGACGATTATCGGCATGCGGAAGCCGAATCACGTGAAAGAAAATCTGGCAATGAGCGACGCTGGTCCGCTGGATCCCGCGCTGGTTCAAGAATTAAAGAAGCATCGCTGGGATCGCATGCCGACTCCGTCGTCGGCTTAGTATTTTCGAGACGCGTTCGATGCAATTAACTTACGCTGGTTCGGCGACGTTGCCGATTGGCGTCAAGATTCCAAGAAGCACTGCCACAAAAAATAGTGCGGGGATGTCGCCCATCAGATGTCCGTGTTCCATCGGCATATTGAGCGCTTGATAGGTCATGATCCCGGCGTGGACAACGCTTGACCACACCGTGAACCAGATCAGGCTGCGATGCCGCAAAGGATTACGAGAAGCGATGAGGAGAAATACTCCGAGGGTCGCATATACACCGAGAATCATTTGCTCGTACTCGGGTTGATTCGGTTGCCAGCGCCATCCCGAAGGCCAGAAGTTCATCATCAACGGGTAAACGCCAAAAAGGAAAATCAGGCCCACGAGAATTAGCGCAATGCGCAGAAACTTAATCCGCGTCGCAGGATTCATTTGTCACCTCGCTGGAGTTTTTCGAAACGGCATTGCAATCTGGGCGGATGCTAATGGTTGTGCCCCCGGGATGTCAACAAATAGCTATGCGCAGGTCAGCCAGCGAAAAAACGTAGCCGGTTTATCCTTCCAGAGAATTCAACGTCGGAAACGACGCGAGGAGGAAAAATTATGAAAGCAGAAAGCGCGGCTGCGGTATTAGAGTTCCTAATTCCGGCCGTCGAGCAAGAAGCGCACTCACGTGGAAGAAAATCTAGCGATGAGCGACGCGGATCCGTAGGATGCTGCATTACTAAGCGAATTGAAGAAGCATCGCTGGGATCGCGCACCAACTCCGTCCTCGGCATGACGCGAAATTCTATTCGTTTCTGAAAGCTACCAGCGGATCTACGCCCGCAGCGCGGCGCGCCGGCAAATAACACGCAACCAGCGCGATCAAAATATATGCGACGGAAACCAGTCCGTAAGTCAGTTTGTCTGTCGGCTTAACTTCGTAAAGCAAACTTGCCAGCAGTTTCGAGAGCGCCAGCGCACCCCCGATGCCGATAAGAATACCCAGCAAACTCGGTGCAATTCCTTGAGCAATCACCATTCGCAAAACGTCATACGGTCGCGCGCCGAGCGCCATGCGAATGCTAATTTCGCGCGTGCGTCTGCTCACCATGTAATTAATCACGCCGTAGACGCCAATCAGCGAAAGCACCAGCGCGAGCGCGGCGAACATGGTCATCAAATTTAAATAAAATCGAGGCCCCGCGGTTCCTCGTTGTATCAATTCGTCCATCGTCCAAATTTTTTGAATTGGCTGATCTTTATCCACCGCCCAGATCGCGCTCTTGATCACCGGAATCAGGCTCGCGGGCGTGCTGGACGTGCGAATCACTAGTGTGCGATATCCACTTGTCGCACCCGCAGGAAGCGGAAAGTAAAGTTGGAACGGCGTGGGTTTGCTGGTGACGTCAAATTCTTTTACGTCTCCAACAATTCCGATAACGGTGATCCACGGATCGTGCGAATCGCCGATGCGGAATCTTTTTCCAATCACATTTCCGTCCGGCCAAAACTGTTTCGCCATCGAACGATTAATAATCGCCGTAGAGGCTGAATCACGCGCATCCTGTCCAGTAAAGGCGCGGCCCTGCAGGAGCGGAATGCCAAGCGCCGCGAAATAGTCAGAGGAAACATTTGTAAAGGGCACGATCATATTTCTGTCAGTGTCGGCGACGGTGCGTCCTTCCGCTTCCAAATTCCCGAATGTAATTCCGCCGTCAGCGAACGGATCTCCACCTGCAACGGCCAAAGACTGCGTGCCTGCCGCAGCGCTCAATCGCGATTTTATTTGGTCGAAGAATGCCGACTGTTGTGTTCCAGTGGCATATTTGCGCGACGGCAGGATCAGATCAATTGCGACAAGATTCTGTTTGTCAAAACCATTCGGGAAACTATTTAGACGCGAGAAACTTTTCATTAGCAATCCGGCGCCAATTAACAACATCAAGGAGAGCGCCACCTGCACGACAACCAAACCGTTTCGCAGCCGGCGATCGGTCTTTGAGCCGGAATCATTTCGTCCGCTGCTATTCAGTGAATTATTCAGGCTGACGCGCGATGCCTTCAGCGCCGGCACAAGGCCGAAAAAAATTCCGGTGAGTGCGGAAATGGCAAATGTGAAGATCAGAATGCGCTTGTCCACCGCGATTTCATTCAGATTGAAGAAACTGATTTCAGTCGGGATCATCGCGGCAATTAATTTAACGCCCCACATGGCGAAGAGGGCGCCCAACATGCCGCCGAACAAGCTGAGCAATACGCTTTCGGTGAGCAGTTGACGCGCCAGCCGGCTGGGCGCCGCGCCGAGCGCCGCTCGAACCGCAATTTCTTTTGCGCGCACGGTGGATTGCGACAACAGTAAGTTCGCGGTGTTGAGACAGGAAATTATCAAAACGAATGCGACGGCGCCGAGCAGGACGAACAAAACCGTCCGCGTTCTGGGCTGGGCGCGAAGGGAATTTAGGCTAGCCAGTTTGGCGTCCCATCCGCCACGAATTGGCTTTTCTTTCGCGAGCCGCGCCGTGACCGCGTTCATTCTCTCTTGAGCTTGCGAGATCGTGATTCCCGGCTTGATTCTCGTGATGACTGTTGGACTCACATGTTTCAAGATTGAAGGATCGGACGCCGCAGAATACGGAAGCCAGAACTTCACTTTGTCGCGCGGGAACTTGAAGTCTGCGGGCGCCACTCCGACCACCGTGAAGTCTTCTTTGTTCAAATTGATTTTCTTTCCGACGATGCCAGGATCGGAGCCAAATCGATCTTGCCAAAATGATTCTGCGAGCAGCACGAGATGATCGCGTCCCGGCGCGCCATCACCCGGCGAAAACCCTTTGCCAATTTGCGGTTCAACGCCAAGAAAGGGAAGAAGTCCGTTTGAGACATATGCGCCCGCTATTTGCTCTGGCTCTGACTCGCCGGTGATCAGCGCTGTGGTCGGGCTGAATCCCTGGAATTCTTCAAAGAAATCCGTATCAGATTTCCATTCCGAAATTTTCTCAGGAGTGGAACCGCCATACGACAAACTACTGCTGGGAATATAATTCAGAATCTCGACAATTCTGTCCGGACCGCTAAAGGGAAGCGGCCGCAGTAGCACGGCGTCGACGACGGTAAAGATCGCGGTTGTCGCGCCGATTCCAAGCGTGAGCGTCAATAAAACGACAGCGGTGAATCCGGGTTGCTTGGCGAGCGTGCGAGCGCCGTAACGCACGTCCTGCCAAAAAGACTCCAGCTTTGGGAATTGCCACGTTTCGCGGGCGTCCTGACGATGAAGCGCCGCATTACCGAATATTCGGCGAGCACGCGGCCGCACGTCTTTAGGCAACGCGCCCGAATTGCGTTGATCCGCTTCTTCCATTTCGAGGTGCGTTTGAATTTCATCGTTCAATTCCTGATCGATTTGTTTGCGGTGAAAAATTCCGCCGATACGTGCCACGAATCGCCGTAGTGACATTTTTATTTCCCCTCCTTATTTCTCTTCGGGCGCCGGACGGTCTGTCTGCAAGATTGCCGCAAACGCAGAAATGAAGCGTTTCCAATGCGACTGACCGGCGACGAGCTGCTTTCGTCCTGATGCAGTCAATGCGTAAAACTTGGCGCGACGCTTCGTGGTGGAAACGCCCCAATTTGCTTTGATCCAGCCTTCTTGTTGCAGGCGTTGCAGCGCCGGATACAGGGAGCCGTGATCGACCTGGAATGCGCCGCTGGAAGTTTGCTCGATAAACTTGGCGATGCCGTAGCCGTGTTTCGGTCCCCAGCGGAGGGTACGGAGTATTAGTAGGTCCAGAGTTCCTTGAAAGAGTTCGATGCGTTCGGTCGTTTTTTCTCGAGGCATAGGGAGACATTCTACCGTTCCATAGGTAGGACGTCCACTGATAAGAAAAGTTAGCAAGAAAAAGAGCGAAAAATTTAGCGGCGGTCTATACTTTGTCAGACGTAAAACCATCCTGGAGGTCCTGAAATCATGAAAGCGGAAAGCGCAGCGGCAGTGTTGGAGTTTTTAATTCCGGCAGTCGAACAGGAAGCGGCACTTACACGGAAAGTTTTACTGGCTGTGCCGGCGGATAAAGGACATCACAAGCCGCATGACAAGGCCATGAGCGCTTTAGAATTGTCCTGGCACATTGCGGCGACGGAAACATTCTTTATTACCGCGGTGACGACCGGAGCTTTTGCGCCGTACATGCAGATGCCCGCGGAAATAAAGACTACGACCGATGTGGTGGCGTGGTTCGATAAGCAAGTGGCGGCTAACGTCGCGAAGCTGAAGGCCATGACGGGCGAGCAGGCCGCGAAAATGGTGGACTCTCCCTTCGGCCCGTTGCCCGCGATCGCATTTCTGAATTTGTCGATCAATCATACGGCGCATCATCGCGGACAGCTTTCCACGTATCTGCGGCCGATGGGCGCGAAGGTTCCTTCGATTTACGGAACGAGCCGTGATGATAAGGAAGCGAAACAAGCTGCGGCGAAACCTTAAGGAGCTTGGGACGTATAAGCGGAAAGAAGCGTCGATTAGTTGAATTCGCGGGGAGGCTTCGTAAGATGGACGCGCGAGACAGGATGAGACTGCTCGAAGACGACTCGAAGGTGCTCGAAGGCATTGCAAGTCAGTTTGGCGAAGATTCAAGAGAGTACACCGCGCTGAAGCACGCCGCGTTTGCCCTGCACTACGTTCTAATGGGTCAAGGACACGAGTGGTTTAGGGATTATCTCGAAAAACTCGAAGGCGATCTCACGCCGGAACAAAGAAGACATTTAATCGAAATGGGGATCGATCCCGATGCCTGTTGATGAGAAGTCGGCGCAAATAGGTCGAACCGCCATCAAGTTTATTGACGCCGGCTATTTTCTCGCGATCGTAGTCGTGGTGGCGTGGCGCGTCCCCGTGGGTCCTCGTTTTGTGATTGGCATGACAATCGCAGCGATTGGTTTTGTGTTGTGGATGGTGGCAAGGCAGCAATTGGGGAAGTCGTTCACCGTTAGCGCGCAGGCGAAGGCGCTCATCACGACCGGCTTATATTCCAAAATCCGCAATCCCATTTATTTCTTTGGCGGAGTCGCCTTCACCGGCGTTTTCATTGCGTGGGGAAATATTTATGCGTTGGTCGCGGTCATAACCTGGTATTTCATCATACAGTTTTTGCGCGCGCGGAAAGAATCGGCCGTACTGGAGCAGGCATTCGGAGATGAGTACCGCAGATATAAAGCGAACACTTGGTTTTAAGAAGTTTGTTTTGGCGCGCCGCACCTGCTTCTAGGCAGCCGGATAAGTGATTACATTTTTTCGTACACGCGCAAAAGAAGTGAGCGAGTGTGCGCGCGCAGTTTTTGCGCTCATGATGTCTTCCACATGAATTCCGCGCACCACAAGCGCATCTCCAATCAGCGAGCGGTGACACCTCCACGGGACAGCTTCCGCGCACATCATTGCGCTACGTTTTTGGCGCGCTAGTTTGATGAGTCTCTGTAGTCCGGCGTCAAATTCCGGCGTCTGCATGTAATCGGCATAGCCCCGAAATGATGTGTTGCGCCAGCCCAAGTTCTTGGAATCGCGGCGGGCGTGACGCAGTCCGCCAAGCTTTCGGATATGTACGTAGCCAATTTTCGCGCCGTGCAAATTTTTTCGCAGAGCCTTCTGGTCAAATTGGGGATTGTGCCGCGAGCGCGGAATGCTGCGCACATCTATGATGCGTCGAACACCATGCGCGCGCAGAATCGCAAGAAATTCTTTCCACGTGCGGTTGGAATGTCCAACGGTAAAGACGGTGAGAGCGTGCGTGCTGATCTTCTTCACGGGCGTATGCTAATCCAGCGGCGTAAGTCCGGCAATGTAAGGTACGGGATTTAAGTTTAATGGTTGGCGAGTGCTTGGCGAAGCGTGCTGCGAACTTCCAGCATTCCGTTGTAAGAAATGTATCCACTTTTCCTGAAGCTGTTCATAAAAAAATTCACTCGGGAACGCGTGGTGCCGACCATTTCCGCCAATGCAAGCTGGCTGATTCGCGGAATGCTGGCTTTGCGTGGCGAACCGCTCGAGCTGATATTCGCCAAACGCAGCAGCGCGCGGGCCAGACGCTGGCTTGCGGAATTCACCATGACGTCCATTAGATCCTGGCGGAATCTCAGGTTGGCGGCCAGCATGTGAGTCCGGAAAAGGGTAGCAATCCGGAGTTCTCCATCCAGCAAACGGACCATGTCACTCTTCTTTATCGCGAGAACAGAAGTTGGAACCAGCGTAGACGCCGTGGACAAGTGCGCAGCGTGATGAGAAAGGCTTGCTTCACCGAAAAACGTTTTGGCGGGCAGCACCGATATTACGACCGGCCTTCGCCCTTTCGATGTTACGGTCAGCATCACCATGCCGCTTTGCACGTAATAAACGGAGCCGTTCGGCGTACCCTGCGCGTAGATCGTTTCCCGTTCGGCGTAATGAGACGATTTTCCGGCCTCGGCCAAAAGGACGTCGGTCGCTGAAGGCGGTTTCTGTTTTACTTTCATTTGTTCGCGGTAACCTGTGCGGATCGCGGACGATTCGTCATGGTCGCGCTATGAAAGCGACGTCCGCGTGTTATGTCTTCCTTTCATCAGACTAGAGACAAGCAATGCCGAAGTCTGTTCAATGCGGGACACTGTTCACCAGGCTCCAATCGCCGCGTCGATGCAGGACGTTCAGCTCGCATGCGAGGCCGCCAATTCGGCGAGAGTTCATTCTTTTACCGGGATTTATTTAGCGCGAGCGTGACTTGGGAACGTTTCCAGCGTCATATCCGTTGTAAGTAGAAGTGTGCCGCGCTGAATTCGCCGCGCCCGTCGCACCGTGGAGGCTTTGTGGACACTTTCTGGCATGACATTCGATACGGATTGCGCACGCTTGGACGAAGTCCGGGATTTCTGGCGGTCGCGGTGCTTACGCTAGCGCTGGGAATCGGAGCGAACACGGCGATTTTCAGCGTCGTGGATGCGGTGCTGCTGCGTCCGTTGCCGTTCCGCGCGCCGGACCAGCTTGTGGCGCTGTTTGAAACGGAAAACGTCGCGGGAAGTTTTCCACTGACGGGCGCGGACTATTTGGATTGGCGCTCGCAGAACCAAACCTTTGAAGACATGGCAACGTACACATATCAGGAAAACTTCAACGCCAGCGGCGCCGGAGAACCCGAGCGCGCCACAGTCGTTGAAACGCAGTCCAACTTTTTTTCGATGCTCGGCGTGGAGCCGATGATTGGCCGCGTGTTTCTGAACGGCGAAGACCAAGCCGGGCGCAATCACGTGGCCGTGCTGAGTTACGGATTTTGGCAAAGGAATTTCGGCGGGGACAAAACCGCGCTGGGCAAAGCTGTGATGTTGAACGGCGAACATTATGAAGTAGTGGGCGTGATGCCTTCCTGGTATTTGATTCCCGCAGCGGCCGACATGTGGACCCCGATTGACGCTTCGGCGAAAGGATTGGGTCCGCGCGGAGAGCATCATCTTCGTGCGCTGGGAAGAATCAAAGCGGGAATCGCGGTCGAGCAAGCTCGCGCGGACCTGAAAACCGTCGCTGCGCGATTGGAAAAACAATATCCAAACGACAATTTCAAAGTTTCGGCGATTGTTGTGCCCTTAAGGGAACAATTTGTCGGTGGCAGCAGAAGTCAGGTGTGGGTGATGTTTGGCGCGGTAACGCTGGTGCTGCTCATCGCGTGCGTGAACGTGGCGAATTTATTGTTGGCGCGTTCCAGCGCACGGCAACGCGAAATCGCAGTGCGCACTGCGCTCGGCGCGGATCGCCGGCGAGTGATTCGGCAATTGCTTACCGAAAGTGTTTTGCTTTCAGCGTGTGGGGCAGTTCCCGGAATTGGACTGGCCTACATGTGCGTGGCATGGCTTCGTACAGCCAAAGGGCTTCCCGTCAACCAGGCGAATCCAATTTCCGTCGAGCCAATGGTGTTGCTTTTCACTCTGGCCGTAACTGTAGCGATCGGAATTTTATTTGGATTGATGCCGGCTCTGCAAAGTTCGCGAGTAAGTCTGAACGAAGTGCTGAATTCCGGCGGACGAATGGCGGTCACAGCCACAACGCGCGGACGGTTGGTGCGCGATT
>DATBYL010000034.1:0-2863 GCA_036513735.1 Candidatus Acidiferrales bacterium | reverse complement strand
CTTCGCGAACTCCCACAAATTTGTGTGCAGAAACCAGCCGAGCCAAACACTTTCACCCTTGCCAAGTTCGCCGACGCGATTCATGCCGTCATTCCAATCGCCGGTGCCCATCAACGGAAGTCCGTGAACGCCGACCTTCAGGCTGCGATCGAGCGCGCGCGCGCAATGTTCAAAAATTGTTCCGGTCGTTGCGGAAATTCGCGGTTCAAAATAGGAATCGTGCTGATCATCCTTCAGCAAATCGCCTTCGATAAATGGAACAACCTCATCGAGAATTTTCGTGTCGCCCGTAGCTTCGAGATATTGATTGACGACGTATGGCAGCCACAACAAATCATCCGAAATACGGGTGCGCACACCGCGGCCGGAAGGCGGATGCCACCAGTGTTGAACGTCGCCTTCGATAAATTGACGGCCCGCCGCCCGCAAAATTTGCTCGCGCGCGACATTTCGATTTGCGAGAGCCAGCGCCATCACGTCCTGAAGCTGATCACGGAACCCGTATGCACCGCTTAATTGATAAAACGCCGCGCGCGCCCAAATACGCGAGGAAAGTGTTTGGTATAACAGCCAGCGATTCAGCATGAGATCCATCGCGGGCTCAGGCGTGGTCACTTGCACGGTTTCAAGCAACGAGTCCCAGAAATTTGTGACGTGCGCCAGAACTTCATTCAAGTCCGCGGCACGGTACCGCGCCAGCAACACTCGAGCATCGTCGCCGCTAGCGGCCTGCCCAATAAAGAAAACCACTTCAGCGCTCGCGCCGGGCGGCAATTCCACAATTGTTTGCAACGCGGCGCACGGATCGTAACCCGCGCCAACTTTTCCAGAAAGCGGCGTGCTTCGCTCCAGCGCCAAAGGCCGAGCCAGCGAGCTGTTGCGTCCGATAAATTCCGCGCGATCGGCCGTAAACTCAGTCTGCTTTTCACGAAGCGCGGCGAATGCAATTCTGCCGCCGAATTCTCCTTGCCACGCGCTATGCGCAAGAATCACGGCATTCTGCGCGTCATTTTCCGTGATGATGTACGGCGCCGTGGCGCTTCGCGAACTTCCCAGCACCCATTCAACATATCCGGTGACCGAAAGACGCCGCGGACGGCCCGACATATTTTTCAAAGTAAGCCGTGAAATCTTTATCGAATCTTCCAGCGGCACAAATTGCAGCAGGTCCGCAAGGATTCCGTGCGACCCGTGATGAAAACGCGTATAGCCTTGCCCGTGCCTCGCAATATATGGCGCCACGTCATCCCTGATTGGCAGCGCGGTGGGAGTCCACACCTCGCCCGAATTTTCATCGCGAATGTAAATTGCTTCTGAGGCGGGATCAGTGACGGGATCGTTGGACCACGGCGTCAATTGATTTTCGTGGCTGTTCAACGACCATGAGTGCCCCGAGCCGGATTCGGAAGCGAGGAATCCGAAAGAAGGATTCGCAATCACGTTGATCCACGGCGCCGGCGTGGCCAATCCTTCCGCGATTACCGTCACATACTCGCGCCCTTTTCCAGCAAAGCCGCCGAATCCGTTAAAGAGGTCCAACGTTTGCGGATCCGGAATTTCCGGCGGGAAAGCGACGTCCTGCCGGCGGTACGGGCGCACCAGTCTGAGTGAAGAAGGTGTGAGCGGTTCACTGCGCTGTGTGCGCGTCATCTGTTCGGCCAACGTGCCGCGCCAACTGAGCAGCACGACGCGCGCAACATTTTGAAGCAGGGCTTTTTCTTGCGGCGGAATCAGATCTGCGCGCAATAAGAATATGCTGCCGCGCGCGGCATCCGTGTTTGACGTGAGACGCAGGCGGCTGCCGTGAACAAGTTCGTCGAGCGAGCCTTGCAATTCCTGTTCATATGACGATGGCTTCTCATTAATAATGATAAGGTCGGCGAACAGTTGTTTCATCCGCCAGTATTCATGCGCACGCAAAAGTTGACGCACAATCTCCACATCATCCACTTCATTAATTCGCACGACGACAATCGGCAGGTCGCCAGAAATGCCGCTGGCCCACAGTCCCGCGCGATCCAGCGAACTTCTGCTGAGCAAATCCGACGAAGGACGCTGGTAGGGATCGGCGAACAGTACGGCATTCGCTAATCTTTGAAACAAATGAGCTTCTTCAATTCCGATTCCCAAGTGATGCAGCTGAATCTGCGCTTGCGTCCAGGCAAGCGTCAGAGTTCGCTCGAAAATATTTGCTCCGCGATACTTATCCGCCAAATCCAAAACGTGATCGCGCGTTGACGCGATAATCGTCGAAAAAATTATGCGTACTGTTGTTCCCGCGGGAATTCGCACTGTCCGCCGCAGACTTAGAATCGGATCGAGCACTGAACCCACGGTGTTCGAGAGCGGGCGTCCGTCGAATATGGAAACTGGATTGTGAGCATCGTGACATCGGCCCAGAAAGCGCGAGCGGTCCGTTTCGTACTGCACTTCGCCGACGGTTTCGCCTTCCACCACAACTACGTGCGCAACCCACACATCCGCTTCCTTGTCGGATTGCTTGCGCCGCGTACCGACCAGCGCCGCGCCATCGGAAACAAATTCCGTTTCGACGAACAAATTGGAAAATGCCGGATGTGCTACATCTGCCGCTTGCGGCGCAATGCAAAGCTCCGCGAATGAAGTCACCTGAATTTCGCGCGGCCGCGTGCCCAGATTTGTGATCGTAACGCGCCGTACTTCAGCGTCATCTTCGGGCGAAACAACTACTTCCAATTTTGTGGTTACCGATCCATCGCGCCGGATAAATTCCGCACGGTCTTCAAAGAAAGAAGCTTCGTAGGATTCCGGCTCAACGCACGTCGGTTGATAACCCGCCGACCACACGAATCCCGATTGCGAATCCCGCAGGAAAATATAATTT
>DATBYL010000033.1:0-11116 GCA_036513735.1 Candidatus Acidiferrales bacterium | reverse complement strand
TGTTTTCTGCGGAGTTTCATCTTCCGAAGGTTCAAGACGGGATTTGATTTCATACACAACGCGCAAGTCACCGACAAATTTCGATCCCTTCGCGTAAGCCAGATGCGCCGTTCGGTCCGCGCTGCGATACAAATTCACGGGATTCAAATCCGCAACCGTTGGCATACGCAATTGAATGCCAAGCGCCTGTGTAACTACTCCGAATGTGACCAGCACCGTTAGCGCGCCGTATGCAAAACGCGGCTGGAAAATAACGCGCGTCCAACCAAACCACGCGCGCCATCCGCTCGATGTTGGGCGTGGGCCGAGCGTGCTATTCAGAATAGCGGGCATCAAATTCGCGGGTGCCGCTACGGGTTCGAGCGCATGCATCGCGCCAATTAATCCGCGCACGCTCGCCACGAGTTCCTGGCATTGCGCGCAGGTGCCGGAGTGAGCCACGAACTGCGCGGCTTCCTCAGGCGTGAGCGCGCCTTCCAAGTAATCGCTTAGACTTGCTTCGATTTGTTCACAGTTCCAATTCATCGCTTGCTCCAAATAATTAGTTAGGTCTAATTCCCATTTCCGTTAGAACTCGGGCCAGTTCGATTCGTCCGCGGTTGATGCGGGATTTTACCGTGCCTTCCGGAACTTCCAGTACAAGTCGAATTTCGCTGTAGTCCAGCCCTTCCAGATCCCGCAAAATAACAGCTTCGCGCAAGTCAGGCGAAAGTTTCGCGAGCGCCTTTTGCAAATGCTCGCCGAGTTCGGTGACGGCTGCGGAGTGATCCGGCCGCATGCCGGACGACTCTTTCGATTCAACCTGCGTGGTTACCTCTTCCATTGAATCCGTCAACCGATCCCGCCGCGTGCGGCGATAATGATCTATCAAAAGATTTCGCGTGACGCTGGTAACCCAGGTGCCGAATGCTCCATACATATCGCGGTAGCTTCCAAGCGTTTTGTAAACGCGCATGAAAACTTCCTGCGAAAGATCTTCAGCCTCCTGCCGCTGATTGGTGAAGCGGTAGCAGAGGTTGAATATGCGGCGCGAATGGCGTCGCACAAGTTCCTCCCACGCGGCGCCGTCACCGCGAAGGCATTGCTGGACCAGTTGGGCTTCTGGTTCCAATTGTCTGTTGGCCTCGAGTCCACGGTGGCGTTCGGCCTCCACTTAATGGAACGTATCTATGAGCAAAAAAGTTCCACCAGCGTGGCTTTGGTTAGTGCGTGCATCTTAGCTTTGCGATGGATGCAGTACAAGTGTTCCGCGGACGTACAGGAAAGTGGCGATCCATGCGCACAGCTGCGTGTTTGTCGATTTATTTCCGTCGTTCGCGATTACAAGACACAGCCACGAATGGCTGCACCACGATTCGTGTTCCGCGCGGGCCGATAGATTTGCCAGCGCCGATCTCGGGTTTCCGGATAAGCAGTCTTTAATTTTAGGTAAACAAAAATGCGGGTCTGCTACCCCCCCCCATGTTTTGCGCATCAGTGTGAAAACAAAGGAGTTAGGTCGGTCGATCTTGGCATCAATATTAAAACAAAGGACTTATAAGTCGTTTGTTTTGATATTCTTGTACGCTCTCGCGACAGATAAGGATTTTTAAGTCCGGCAGGCTGGAAATTCCCTCTTTGGAAAATCGGGAACGTGTAGTGTTCGAGTCTGCGGTTTAGGGTAGCGCTGGTCGTCGGCATTTGTCAAGAAAACTATAGTACTGAGTACTAAATAGATGACGGAAAAGGCGGAAAAAGTTATTCGAATTGAATTCGAATGAAAGGCCTGAGTGTCAAAACGCCGATGGGGTGATCGGCGTTCCCGGGGGAGGCTACTCGTTTCGCAGGGCGACCATGGGATCGACGCGCGTGGCGCGGCGCGCTGGAATTACGCAGGCTAGCGTGGCGATCAGCAGCAGTACGACAGTTGCGATTGCGAAAGTTGGTGCGTCAAGCGGCTTCACTTCGTAGAGGAATTTCTGCACGAAGCGTGTGAGTCCCCATGCCGCGAGAAGTCCGACGGCGGCGCCGATGAGCGTTGGGCGCAGGCCCTCTTTTAAGATGAGTCCGAGAATGTTTCCCGGCAGTGCGCCGAGTGACATGCGAATGGCGATTTCGCCGGTGCGACGCGCGACGGAATACGCGAGCACGCCGTAGATACCGATCGCTGCGAGAAGAAGCGCGAGGAATCCAAATCCGGTGGAGAGGCGCGCCATGGAATTTTCCGCGGCCAAATTGCCATCGATGCCTTCTTTTAAGGTGCTCATGTTCTGGACGGGAAGATTTGGCGCCACTTCGGCGATCAGTTTCGTTGCCGCGTTCTGGAGTGACTCCGGTTTCGCAGCAGTTCTTATTTGAAAGGAGAAATCTCCGCCCGCCATCGCCGGATAAACCGTCGGCTCGAAGTTGTCTTTGACGCTGGAATACTTTACATCGCCAACGACTCCCATTACTTCGATCGGTTTGTCGTTGTACAAAAGGTGCAGACCCACAGCGTTTGTGCCATCGAGATATTTCTTAACGAAGGCATGGTTCACCCAGATGGCCTGATAATCTTTCCTGCAATCTTCGATGGTAATGGTGCGCCCCGCGAGCAAGGGAATTTTCAAAGTGTCAAAATAGCGCGGACCTACATTCATTATGTCTGTTTCGACCTCACCGGCCTCGGGATGCTCCTGAATCTTCACGCTTGTATTTGATAGGCTGCCGGAAAGCAACGGGTACGACGACCAGGTGACGCTTTCCACTCCGGGCAGAGCCGCCAGGCGGCGCTGTAGTTCCTGTCCGAGGGCGGGCATTTTTTCTTCGGGAATTTTCGCGGAGGTAGGAGAAATGGAAAAGGTCATCAGATGATCCGTGCGGAATCCCGGATCAATCGATTCGAGAGTAATTAGAGTTCGCAGGAAAAGTCCCGCGCCAATTACCAACACGAGCGCCAGCGCCATTTCAACGGCAACGAGCGTGCGTCCCAGACGATTGCGGCTTTCCGAACCAGCGCCGCCTGCGCTGTTTCCGGCCGCTTTCAAAGTGGCACCGGGAGAAACGCGCGTGCTTGTAAGCGCGGGAATTAGTCCGAAAAATACCGATGCGACGGTGGCGATCCCAACCGCGAATCCGAAGACCGTCAAGTTCGGACGGAACATCGCTAGAAGCGCGGGTGTTGCTTTTGCCGAAACGATCACGAGAACGAGGCCTCGCGTCGCCCAATAAGAAACTACTAGCCCCGTTACGCAGCCCAGTAGAGCGAGCAGTAAACTTTCCGTAAGCAATTGCCGCAGTATTCTCACGCGTGTTGCGCCTATTGCCAGACGCACGGCAATTTCTTTTCTGCGTGCCGCAGCACGTGCGAGCAGCAAGTTCGCGATGTTGGCGCTGGCGATGAGCATCACCAATGCCGCCGCGCCCATCAGCACAAATAGTTGAGTGGAATATCTCTGTCGCATTCCGGCCAGACCGCGCTCGGCGCTAGTCAAGGTGACACTTAGGTCCGCGTCAATGGATTTGCCCGGATGTTCTAGCTCGTATTTCGTAGGCGCTTTTGCGGCGGCGGAGGCTTCGTTCGCCAGCGAGCCATGGAACAAGACTTGAAGTTCGGCATTCGCATGCTCGACCGACGCTCCTGATCTCAAACGTCCGATCAAGTAGAGCCAAATGGTTCGCGCCTCGAATCGCTTCGGGTCTGGCTTTGCGGCAACGCGATCCCGTGTATGCAACGGAACCCAGAAATTCGGACGGCTGCCCGGCGAGATTCCAAAAAACTCGGGAGGAGTGATTCCGAGGATCGTAAACGGGACGCTATTGAGTAGAACGCTGGTGCCGACAACTTTTGGATCGCTGCTGAATTGTTTCTGCCAATAGTTGAATTCGAGGACGACGGCCGGTTCGGCACCGGGCTTGTCGTCAGAGTCGGTAAACGTTCGGCCATATGCAGGGCGAACTTCGAGCACGGAGAAATAATCTCCGCTGACATATTGTCCATTCGCGCGCGTCGCGGCACCGTTCATATCCACTTGCACGCCGAGGCCTCCGCCGAATGCGGCCATGCCCTGAAAACTTTGCGCGCGATCGCGAAAATTCTGGTAGTCAGGAAAAGAAAACGAGCAGGAAGAGTTGCCGGAACCGGAGTCGACAGTGTCGCAGCCGCCGTAGGAACTGGAGCTGTTCCACACGAATGGTCCCTTTGAATGCGAAACCCAATGTAGCAGGACGAGTTGTTCGGGATGGCCGATGGGGAGGCGCGTCATCAAGACGGCGTTAATCATCGTGAAGATGGAAGTGTTCGCGCCGATTCCGAGCGCCAGTGTGAGTACGGCCACGGCTGTGAAGCCGGGATTTTTTCGCAGATTTCGCAGACCGTAGCGGACGTCTTGAATCAATGCTTCCAGGAAGCCTGTTCCATCCATTTGGCTCACTCCTCTCGGCCGTTCAAGTGCCGATGCTATCTACTCGGCTCCAGTAAGCGTATTACGAGGCACGCCGCCCGAAGGTTTCAATCTATAAGACGCCAAAAACTGGGCTTAGTCACCCTAAGAATTGTGGCGATGCGGACAAGCGCGTCAGGAGGAAAGACTCCAGTGAGGGTGGATTAGCCTAAACGCAATCCGAGTGGACGATTATCGAGCGGTTTCACTCATAGCGCAGTGCGACCATAGGATCGACTTTCATGGCGCGCATTGCGGGAATGTAGCAGGCAATAAGCGTAACGAGGATCAGCAAAACAGGCACAGAAATAAATATCAGCGGATCGATTGCGCTCACAGAAAAAAGCAAACTCGAAAGCAATCGAGTGAGCGCCAGCGCGGCAAGCACTCCGATTACAACGCCGGCCAAGCCCAGCCGAGCGCCTTGTCCCATCACCATGCGCAGCACATCGCGTTTCTGCGCTCCCAGCGCCATGCGAATGCCAATCTCATGCGTGCGCATCGCAACTGAATACGCCATCACGCCATAAATTCCGATGCTTGCGAGCACGAGCGCGAGCGCACTAAACATTTCGAGCAACACCAGTGTAGCGTGGCGAGTGGAAACGGATTGGCTCACAAGCTCCTTCATCGTCGCAACCTGGAAAATCGGTTGGTCCTTATCAATTTCAGTCATCGCCACGCGGATGGCTGAGACAATCCCGGCCGGATCAGATGCCGAACGCACGGCCAGCGTCATACTGTCTTCGGCATCCTGGCGGTAGGGAACATAAATCTCGAATCGCGAAGGATTTTCGAGGCCGTAAAGTTTCGTGTCACCGACAATTCCAACAATTGTGAACCATTTACTTTTCGGATCTCCATGTCCGAACGCGAATCGCTGGCCAATCGCGTCGCCAGTTGGAAAGTACCGCTGCGCCAATCGGGAATTGATCAGTCCAACCGCGGGCGCCGATTCATTGTCGTTCTCGGTGAACTCGCGTCCGTGAAGCAAGGGCTGGCCAAGTGTCTTCAGATAGTCCGCGCTGATTATGTGATAGTCGGGATGCGGATACTCTCCAACTGCGGGGACCGGCAGATCCGCAAAGGTGATGTCCGCGCGGTTATGCGATCCCGTGAACGGCACAACCGTTCCAACGGCCGCGGATTCCACTCCGGGGATCGCGTGAACACGATCGAGCAGGCGCTGCCAGAACAAGAGTTGCGCTGTCTCCTTCGCATATTGCGAAGCGGTCAGATTAATCCCCATCGTCAAAACGCGATCCGGCTGGAAGCCGGGGCTTACTTGAAATAGCCGGTACAAGCTTTTCACCATCAGCCCCGCGCCAATCAAAAGCACCAACGCCAGCGCGGTCTCTGCAATTGCCAGCACACCTCGGACGCGATGTTGCTTCGCACTCGGCGTCGAACTTCGCCCGGCCTCCTTCAAAGCTTCCTGTACGTTCGGCCGCGTAGAATGCAGCGCGGGCACCAGCCCAAACGCGATCGCCACAAAGACCATCAGCGCGCCCGCGAATATAAAAACGCGCGCATCCATCCGTATGTCCAATCCCATCAGACTGTCGGGCGGAATCAAGCGGCTCAATCCGGAAAGACTCCACATTCCCATAACAATTCCAAGAACGCCGCCTAGCGCGGCCAGCACCAAGCTTTCCGTCAGCATCTGGCGAATAATTCGGCCGCGGCGCGCGCCGAATGCCAATCGCACTGCAATTTCCTTTGATCGTTCCGCGCTGCGCACCAAATAAAGATTGGCGACGTTCGCGCAAGCGATCAACAAAACGAACATCACTGCTCCGAAAAGCACCAGAATCGCGGGCCGCGTATCGCCCACAAATTCATCGCGGATTGTTGCCATCACCATTCCGCCATCAGAATTTTCAGTCGGATACTTCTCCGCCAGCCGCGCGGTAATTCCGCTCATCTCCGCGCGCGCTTGATCAATCGTCACGCCCGGCGCAAGCCGCGCCACAACCTCAGTATCGCCCCTGCTGGCGCGGCGCATAAAGTCGGCATCAATCCAAATTCCAATCGGCGTAAGCACCTCCGACTTATCGAGAAAATAAAACGTCGGCGGCAAAACTCCTACTATAGAAAAGCTTCGCCCATCTAGGTTGAGGGTCCGCCCAACAACATTGGGATCGCCACCCATGTGTGACTGCCACAGTTTGTACGAGAGCAACAAAACCGGCGCGGCGCCTTTCTTTTCTTCGTCCGGCAGAAAATCGCGGCCCATAATCGGCTGCACTCCGAGCAACGAAAGGAAATTCGGCGAGACTCCGTATCCTTTAATTCTTTCCGGCTGATTCATTCCCGATAAAGTGAAACTCATAGTCTGCTCGATCGCCATTTGCGCCATAGTTTGGTTCTGATCGCGCCAGTCCAGAAAATTTGGATAGGACACCGCCACGTTTCCCACTTTCGGGTTCGTTTCGTGCATCACCACCACGCGCGCGGAATCGCTGTAAGGCAGTTTGCGCAGCAATACAGAATTCACAACGCTGAAGATCGCCGTCGTCGCGCCGATGCCGAGCGCCAGAGTCAGGACGGCGGCAATTGCGAAGCTGGGTTTCTTGCGAAGCATACGGAATGCGAACCGCAGGTCCTGCCCCATCGTTTCTACGAATGCCATGCTGTTCATTTGAAAAATCTCCTCGCGAATTTGTGTCGCGTTTCCAAGTTTTCTGTTCGCCGCGTAGCGCGCTTCGTCCGGCAACATTCCGCGCGAAATGTTTTCTTCGGCTTCGATTTCCACGTGCGAGCGCAATTCTAGTGCGCGCTCTTCGTCCCATTTTCTTCGCCGAAAGAATCGTGACCAACTCATATCTATCCTTATATGCGGGTGACAAACTTCATTCGTGCCGGAGAGCTACCATCGGATCAACGCGCATTGCGCGCCGCGCTGGAATGTATCCTGCTAAACACGCTACTACCGCGAGCAGCAGCGCGACGGCCGCGAGTGTTACCGGATCATTTGGCGAAACGTTGAAAAGCATGTGTCCGACTAAACGGGAAGCTGCAAGCGCGCAGGGAATTCCAACGACTAGGCCTATGAGCGCGAGAGTCAACGTCTCGCGCAGAATCATTTGTAGAATTGCGTTACGCGAGGCGCCGAGTGCCACGCGAATTCCGATCTCACGCGTGCGGCAAGAAACCGAATAGGAGATCACTCCGAATATTCCTGTAACCGCGAGAATCAGCGCGATCACCGCAAATAAGCCAAGCAGGGTCGTCCGAAATTTTGGCTGCGCGGCAGAGGCGTCGATGAGAGCGGTCAACTCTTCAACGTCTGTAACCGGCAGATCTTTGTCAATTGCGCGAACATCCCGCCGAATGGCGGCGGCCACTTCGTTGGAGCTGAGTGTGCTTTTTACGATTACCGCGCCGCCCCAAAACGGCGATTGCGCAAACGGAACGTACATCATTGGCGTGGGATTTTGGCTCAACGCAACGTCACGAATATTCCCCACGATGCCGACAATTTCTCGATCGATGCCGGAGTCGGGAGGAAACGCGAATGTCATGTGCTTTCCAATTGGATTTTCGTTTGGAAAATATACCTTCGCCATCGCCTCGCTAATCACAGTTATGCGAGGGGCAGTCATCGCATCGTGTTCATCGAAGTAGCGGCCCGCCAATAGCGGAATTCCCAGCACATGAAAATAATCCGGCGTGACGGAGACGTAATCCGCCGTTCTGGAAGTTCCCGCGGATGGCGGAGGATTTCCGACAATATCGAATGGAAGATTCACGCCGGCGCTGATCATCGGCGCGGGAACAACTATCGCGGAATTCTGCAAGCCGGGTTCAGATTTGATTCGGGTCATCAGTTGATCGGAAAAAGCGGACCATTGTTGAGGCGTCGAATACTGAAATCGAGGCAGCGAGACG
This sequence comes from Candidatus Acidiferrales bacterium, assembly GCA_036513735.1. Classification (GTDB taxonomy): domain Bacteria; phylum Acidobacteriota; class Terriglobia; order Acidiferrales; family UBA7541; genus DASTCZ01. The sequence goes on along the minus strand of DATBYL010000033.1, from coordinate 2,825 downwards.
TCCGCTTTCAAAACGTGATTCGCAACGTAGCCGGGATTTACGGAAGTCAGTTTGGTGAAGCTGCGTAACAACAATCCCGCTGAAACCAACAACACCATGGCGAGCGCAATTTCCGCGGAGGCTAAAACGCTACGTGCTCGCCGCCGTCCGCCGCTTTCGCCGGAACGTCCCTCACCTTCGCGGAGACTCGTCTGCAAATTTGAATTTGACGCAAACAGCGCGGGCGCCAATCCAAATGCAAAACTCGCGAGCGCGGAAAGCAGCAGCGCAAATCCCAGCACAAAATTATCCACGCGAATTGTATTTAGTTCGGGCAAAGTCGGCGCGATAAATGGACTTGCGTTCGATGGAAGAATCGAACTCAGCGCTTGCACGCCCCAGTATGCGATCGCAATTCCAGCGGCGCCGCCAAGCACGCCGAGTACTGCGGTCTCGCTCAATAGTTGGCGAATGATCCGCATTCGTCCCGCGCCCAATGCGGCTCGTACCGCCATTTCTCTGGCTCTCGAAGTGGCACGCGCCAAAAGCAGATTGGCGATGTTGGCACACGCAATCAGCAGCACCAATCCGACGGCGCCAAGCAATACGAGCAGCGCCGAGCGCGAACTTCCAACGATGTCTTCTTGCAGCGGCGCGATGTGACTTTCCCACCCGGCATTTTGCGCGGGAAATTCTTTCGCGAGGTTCGCGCTAATTGCATCCAGATTTGCCTGAGCTTCTGCGCCGGAAATTCCCGGCTTCAATCGCGCGATTGCACCCAAGAAATGTCTGCCACGAGCATTCATAAACGGACTGAACAATGGATCTTGAACAACGGGAATCCAGACTTGTTGGTTAGCCGTGAGGGCAGGAAAGCGGAACGTTGTGGGCATGACGCCGACAATTGCGAATGACTTTTTATCTAAACCAATCGAAGTTCCAACTACATTCGGATCTGCATCGAACAGGCCGCGCCACAGCTCTTCGCTCAGAACAACTACCGGCGCGGCGCCGGGCTTGCCGTCTTCGGGAAGTAATCCGCGGCCCGAGATTGGTTTTGTGTCAAGCACCGTGAATAATTCGGGCGTCACCACATTTGTGTTTACAACCGTTGGATCGCCGTGGCCAGTCAACGTCAGTTGATGGCGCGCGAAGCCTGCCACTTCGGAAAAAATACGGTTCTGCGCTCTCAGTTCTTCGAGGTTCAACCACGCCCAGCCTGCTTCCTTAATCCCGTCAGCCGGTTTCGCCTGCGGCACGAACACCAATTGCTCGGAATGTGGATAGGGAAGCGGCTTCAGCAGCACCGCATAGACGATGCTGAAGATCGCAGTGTTCGCGCCGACACCCAACGCGAGCGTGAGAATGGCCACCGCGGAAAATCCGGGACTCTTGCGCAACATGCGCAGAGCAAATCGCACATCCTGCCAAAGCGTTTCGAGGAATCCGATGCTGTTCATGCGATATATCTCCTCTCGAATCAAAGTGGCATTTCCCAATTTTCTTTCAGCGGCGCTGCGTGCATCGTTTGGCGACATTCCACGCGAAATATTTTCCTGCGTTTCAGCTTCGACGTGAGCTGCAAGTTCGCGCGCGCGCTCCTGATCCCATTTTGTTCGCCGAAGAAATCGCGTCCAGCTCATTTCATTCCTCGAATCACAAGTATTATTCGTAACGCAATGCGATTAAAGGATCCACGCGCGTCGCGCGCCGCGCTGGAATCCAGCACGCGAGCAATCCGACCGCCGCAAGAATCGTCGGCACCAACACAAATGTGAAAGGATCCGACGGCGCAATTCCATAAAGCAGATGCGCCACGGTCCGCGCCAGCGCCAGCGCGCTGACCAGTCCAACCGCAATTCCGATCAACATCATCCGCACGCCTTCGCCTAAAACCATTCGCACCACGTTCGCCGGTTGAGCTCCGAGCGCCATGCGGATGCCGATTTCCTGCGTGCGCTGCGTCACAGCGAATGAAATCACCGCGTAAATTCCCAGCCCTGCCAACAGCAGTGCAAGTCCTGCAAACGCGCCAAGCACGTCAGCTTGCGTGCGACGTGACGCGAGTTGATCGTCAACCAAATCTGACAAAGCAAATCCTGCACCGACGGGCTGCTGTTTATCCACCGCCCAAATCTGTTCAAGAACAGATTGCAAAAGCTGTGTGCGATCACTCGCAGTTTTCACGACGACGTACTGCGGGTCATATCCGATGCTCGCCTGCTGCGCGAACGGAAAATACATTTCTGGCCTGGGCTCTTTCTCCAAACCCGCTTGATGCATATCGCCAACTATTCCAACAACTGTGATCCATGGTGACTTGCTAGCCGCATCGCCAATCTTGAATCGTAGCCCGAGAGGATTTTTCCCCGCCCAATATCGACTTGCCGCCGTTTCGTTAATCAGCGTTACCGGCGCCGACTGCGCCTTGTCGTTTGCGTCAAGCCATCGTCCCTGCTTCAGCATCACTCCAATGGTTTGTAAATAATGATCGTTCACTTCACGAATGTTCGTAATATTTTTGACAGAAGCTTCACCGGGCGGAGGCGGCGTTGCTCCCTCGATCGTGACCCCGTTGGCGCCGCCGAAATTTGTAAGTGGCACCCACGACACGTATCCTGCAGAAACCACCCCGGGCAACGTTTCAATTCGCGCCACGCTCTGATCAAAGAATTCCACGCGTTTCACTGCGTCGTCGTATCGCGGACGGGGCAGCCGCGTGCGGAACACAGTAATTTTGTCCGTGCGAAATCCTGGATCAAGTCCACGCAGAGCAACGAAACTCCGAATCATTAATCCCGCGCCGGAAAAAAGTACGATCGCGAGCGCAAATTCCAAAACCACGA
>DATBYL010000032.1:0-8326 GCA_036513735.1 Candidatus Acidiferrales bacterium | reverse complement strand
GTGGGATTTTCTCCGCGACGGCGCCGACGAAATGTTCAATAGCACCAAGCTGCTCAAGCCGCCCGGAATGTACGCGGTCCTCAGCGATTTCCTGGCTCGTCACGCCGAACATCCGCTCAGTTGGGCGTCCCTGGGATTGGCAGGCACTCTGTTGGCGGGAATGCAGATGATGCGCCTGATGCTCAATGGTTTCCATATGGCGCAGAAAATCGAACAACCAAAGATTCCGGAACAATTCCTTCGCGGACTGATTCTTCTGATCGTCACCCTGGTTCCAACAGTGCTCGCCATCGCCATCGCCGTCTTCGGCAAATCCGTGCGCATCATTATTAGCGAAGAGTACGGCTCGCCCATCTGGATGCGCGTTCTCCTCGCCGTCGCGCTTACCTGCGTTGCGCTCGGTCTCGCGATGGCCGTGCTCGCTCTCGTCTATCGCGTTGGCACTCGTGGAGTCCGCAAATGGAGCGACGTAATCCCCGGCGCCATCGTCGCCACTCCGCTCTGGTGGATCGCCAGTTGGACCTTCGGAATTTACATGCGCCACGTTCCCTACAATTTAATTTACGGCGGCTTGGCCACCGCCATCGGCGTAATGATTTGGATGAATTTCACCGTCATCATTATTTTTCTCGGCGCCGCCTATAACGCCGAACGCATGCCCACGCCTCCGCAAATTCCATCCACGGCCGACTAGCCGTTGCTCTCGTCTTTCTCAAGTCTTTTCTCTGTGCCCTCTGCGCCTCTGCGTTGAGATCTCGTGTCTTTTGATTCACGTACACCGCGCAGGAACAACTCACAACTCCACGCAACTTTGCCCCCCAACAAGGGTTAAAATAGGGGGAAGTCACGGATCCCCCGCCGATCCAAGTACTTCGCAAGCGGAGGCACGGATGTCGAGTCGAAATCATTCCAAAGAGAAATTTCGCACCAGCCGAAGCTTTCCTTTTGAGGCGTTCATCGCGACGGGACTAGGTGCTGCGATACTTCTTGCGTCTCCGCTGTTCGCCAGCAGAAATTCCGCGCCACTCGCCGAAGTTCAAAAAAATGCCCAAAAACAAAAAAAATCCAACTCTACCGCAACCCCGCCCTCCGGCCCGCTGCAAGGTCTTCCCATCACCGACCTAAACGAATCCGAAGCTATCCTTCACGCGCTAAATCGTCTCACCTACGGCCCGCGCCCCGGCGATCTCGAAACTGTCCGCCAAATGGGCCTCGCAAAATGGATTGATCTGCAACTGAATCCCGATTCGATAGATGATTCCGCGATGCAGGCGCGTCTGCAAAAATATCCGACGCTCCAAATGAGTTCCGCAAAGTTGTACAACGAATTCCCGCAGCCTCAGCAAGCCGCGAAAAAAGAAGGCGTCAGCCTTGCTGACTACCAAAAAGAACAGCAAGCCCAGCAGCGGCAAGTGAATCAGCAAATGATGGCGATGGAAAACTCCGAACAGAAAGACGGCCTCGCCGATGGTTCCCAGGAAGATGGCGGAATGGACGCCGGCGGCAAAGCGAAACTCACCAAGCAGGGCTACAACGGCGGAGATCCCAATCGCAGTCCGCTCGAATTTTATCAGCAGCTGAAAACTCCGCAGCGCATCGTCGCCGAACTCAGCATGGCGAAAGTGGATCGCGCCGTTTATAGCGAACGCCAACTCTACGAAGAAATGGCCGCGTTCTGGTTCAACCATTTCAATATTTTTGCCGGCAAGGGACGAGATCGCTGGATGTTGACGGCCTACGAGCGCGACACCATTCGTCCGCACGCCATGGGAAAATTTGAAGATCTCGTAATCGCCACGGCGAAAAGTCCCGCCATGATGTTTTATCTCGATAATTGGCTGAACACCGATCCCGCAGCCGAACAGCGCGTCGCACAACAGCGACGCGGCCGTGGTGGTTTCGGTGGCTTCGGCGGAATGCAGCAGCGTCCCGGTCAGCCACCGCCTCCAAAGCGCGAATTTGGAATCAACGAAAATTACGGCCGCGAATTAATGGAACTACACACTCTCGGCGTTGACGCCGGCTACACCCAGCAGGACGTCGTGGAAGTTGCCAAATGTTTCACCGGCTGGACGATTCGTCAGCCGCAACAAAATGGCGATTTTTTCTATAATCCCGTTCTCCACGTTGACGGCCCCAAGCATGTCCTCGGCCACACGATTGACGCCGGCGGCATGGATGACGGCATGGCGGTCATCCATCTGCTCACGCACGATCCGCACACCGCTCATCACATTTCGCTCCAGATCGCGCAGCACTTCGTCAGCGATAATCCGCCTGCCTCGCTCGTCGATCGCATGGCACAAACTTTCACTTCGTCCGATGGCGACATCAAAGCCGTTCTGCACACTATGTTTTATTCGCCGGAGTTCTGGTCACGCGACGCTTACGCCGTAAAAATTAAATCGCCATTCGAGCTGGTAGTTTCCGCCGCGCGCGCCGTCGGTGCAAATGTGGATCTTCCTCTGCCGATGATGCTCTGGTCCGCGCGAATCGGCGAGCCGTTGTATCAATGTCAGCCGCCCACTGGATATAAGGATACAGCCGACACTTGGGTCAACACCGGCGCGCTTCTCAATCGCCTAAATTATTCACTCACGCTGGCGGGGAATCACCTTCGCGGCGCGCACGTGGATATCGCCGCTCTAATCGGCGCGGACGATGTGAACGATCCGAACAATGCCCTCGATCGCGCCATAAAAGTGTTACTTAACGGAGACATTTCCGCCCAGACGCGCTCCACACTTGAAAAACAAATTTATGATCCTCAAGTGATCGAAGCAAAATTGGACGACCCAATTAGAAAAGTAAATGTCGGCACGGTCGCAGGACTCGTGCTGGGCGCGCCGGAGTTTCAACGCCGTTAACCGAATTTACTTAATGAAATTGCGTCAAGTTCGGAAGGAGCAACAACATGGCAATCAATCGTCGAGTCTTCATCAAAAATAGCGGCATCGCAATGTTGGGCCTCAGCACTCTGCCCTCATTTCTTCAACGCGCAGTAGCCGCCACCGCCATGCCCAATAAAAAGAAGCTCGTCGTCCTTTTCCAACGCGGCGCCGCCGACGGCCTCAACATCGTCGTCCCATTCGCTGAACCAAATTATTACAAGATTCGCCCGTCCATCGCGATTCCTGCGCCCACATCGGGCGGCAATCTCGCCGCAATTGATCTCGACGGATTCTTCGGCGTGCATCCATCTCTCGCGCCTCTCGCAAAACTTTTTCACAGCGGCGAACTCGCCATCGTCCACGCCGCCGGATCGCCGGACACAACTCGCTCGCATTTCGACGCGCAGGATTACATGGAATCCGGCACGCCCGGCGTGAAAGCCACCGACGATGGCTGGCTCAATCGCACCATGCAAACCATGCCCGAGCAAAACGCCACGCCATTTCGCGCCGTCGCGCTCGGCCCAAATCTTCCGCGCATGTTGCACGGCACCGCTCCCGCCGTTGCTCTGCCTGACGTAAAACAATTTCAAGTTTTAGCGGGCGCAGGTTCGCAAATGGTGCAAGGTGGATTTGAAGCGATGTATGCGCAGACCGTTGACACTGCTCTGCGCGGCACCGGCACTGAAACTTTTGAAGCCATTGACATGCTTAAGAAAGCGAATCCCGCGCAATTCCAACCGGAAAATGGCGCGGACTATCCCAAGAATCGCTACGGACAAAGCATCCAGCAAGTCGCGCAACTTCTGAAAGCAAATATCGGTCTCGAAGTCGCTTTCCTCGATACCGGCGGCTGGGATAATCACGTCAACGAAGGCGGCGTGCAGGGCCAGCTCGCAAATTTGCTGAAAGATCTCGGCCAGGGTCTCGACGCATTTTACAAAGACATGGGCGATCGCATGGAAGATATGGTCGTCGTCACCATGTCCGAATTCGGACGCACCGCGCACGAAAATGGAAATCGCGGCACCGATCACGGTCACGCAAATTGCATGTTCGTGATGGGGGGCGCCGTGAAAGGCGGCAAAGTGTATGGCAAATGGCCCGGCCTCGGCCCGCAACAATTGAATGAAGGCCGCGATCTCGCGCTCACCACCGACTTCCGCTCAGTGCTCGGCGAAATAATTCAAGGCCATCTCGGCGCGAAGGATCTAAAAACAGTTTTCCCCGGATTCGCGAACGATCCAAACAAATTCCCGCGCCTGCTCAAAACTTAAAGCTCCGCGCGCAAATCCATTTCACTTATTTCCCGGCAGGAACCTTCGCCCGCAGCTCGTCAAAGAAATTGAAAATGAAATTGACTTTCGTGATTGGTGTCGCAACCGTATCGGCGCCGGGTGCTTTTAATATGGCGAATCGTTTGCCGTCGGGGTGCAAACTGAAAGTGAACGCGCTCTGGCGGCTCGTGAACTGGCCGGACGACCAGACGCGCGGTTTATCCGCTCGGAAGGAATCGCTAGACTCGGCGTAGTTAGCCGCCATCATGTCCCGATTCGGCGCACGGTAAAAAAGCTCTTTTCCATCTCGCGACCACTCGGGATACGTACCGCCGCCCGCGGAAATCTGCCACCTGCCGCCGGGGCCGGGGAACGGTCGCACGTAAATTTCGTAGACTCCTGACTCATTGGATTGGTAGGCAATCCACTTGCCGTCAGGCGAAAACGCGGGAACCACTTCGTTAAAAGTAGTATTCACGAACGGTTTTGGCTGTCCCGGCTTCCAGCCGGACTTTTCGCTGCCTTCAACGGGCATCGTATTTATGTCATAGCCTGTCCCAGAATTGCTTTCAAAGAATGCGAGAATCTTGCCATCCGGACTCCACGACCCCGGAATCTGAACGCTCTTGCTTTCGGTCAATCGCTGCGCATCGCCGCCGCCATCTGTGCGAACCCACCAAAGGTTCGTAGGCATTCCTTTCTCCGAAGACGAGTAAACGATCCGCTGACCGTCGGGCGTCCAGACGGGATAGGTATTTGAACCACCCGCAAAAGTGATCCGTGTAAGCGTGTCGCGTTCCCAATCGTATTCCCAAATATCGGATCTCTTCCCATCGTTGATGTCCATCGCCAACCGCCTGCCGTCAGGAGATATCGCGAGGTCGCTGTAGTTTGCGGGAGTTTCGCGAAGAGGCGTGAATTTTCCCGCTGCGTCCATCCAATAAATGGAAACGTCCTGGTTCGCGACGGAGCCAGCGACATAGACGAGGGTTCCATTGTCTGAGACAGAGAATTGCGCTCCGCCAGTAACAGGATTCGTTGACACGCCCTCCAGGAACGGCGCAGCCTGCCCCGTCAGCTCCAACCGTTTCGCGTCAAAGGGAACGGCAAATAGGGTGCCGTTGTGCAGATAGACGAGATAACCGTTGGAGAGATAACGGGCGTAAAAACCTCCGTGAAGAATTGTCTTCAATTTCCCGGAGTCCGTGGAGTACGCAACAATATCCGCATCGTCGAATGTATCCCCACCCCCTGCGGTGCCGGTACTGAAAATCACTGTCCTGCCGCCGGGCAGAAACTGTGGCCAGCGATGGGTGTCTGCGTTCGCGTGGGGATCGAACGCGGTAAACGGTTCCGGCGCTCCTCCCGCGGAAGTCACCTTGGATAAGGCGCCGCGACTAGCCCCGCTAAAGACAATCGTGCCGTCTTCACCCCACGTTCCGCCGCGGTCGGCCGGAACGTCGCACAGCGTCACTGCGGCGCCCCCTTGCACCGATATTTTTTTCAGCTTTCCTGGAGCGAAGAATGCGATCCATTGGCTGTCTGGAGAGAAAAAGGGATCGCGGGCGTCATCGGTGCCCGAAAGCATGGTGGCCTGCAATTGGTCCAGCGAGCGGACGTACAGGTGCGACTTTTTGTCGGAAGTTTGGGCAACCACGGCTAGCCGCCTGCCATCCGGAGAAATAATCGCAGCGGCCCCATAAATAAAGGACGCGTCAGGCGTAAGCGTCCCGTCCGTGCCAAGTTCCGCGCTCAACCGGACTGCCTGCGCCGGTTTCGGCGCGCGCTGCACCAATCCGATAGTCAGCGCGATGGCCACCAGCGTCACAATGCCCGCAATACCCCACGCAATCCGTTCGCGATTCTTCCGGTGCGACACAACCGGCGCGGGCACTCCTGCCTGTGAACCCGCGCCCGCAATCCATTTCAATTCCAACAAAAGATCGCGCGCCGTCTGCCAGCGATTATCCGGATCCTTCTCCAAACATTTCCGCACCGTGCGATCCAGCGCCGGCGGAGTCATCGGCACAAGTGTGCTGATTGGCTCCGGATCTTTTTCCAGAATTGCCGAAGCTACGCTCAACTGGCTTCGTCCCTGAAACGCCGCGCGTCCCGTCAGCATTTCATACAGCACTGATCCGAACGAGAAAATGTCACTCCGCGCGTCCAGCTCTTTCGCTTCCACTTGCTCCGGTGACATGTATTGAAACGTCCCAACAATCATCCCTTGTTGTGTCGCCGGTGTAGTTCGCGTCGCAAGCACCGATAGCGTAGCGCCTCCCGCCAGCGGCAATGTTTCCTTCGCCAGACCGAAATCCAAAAGTTTCGCGCCGGATTTCGTCAGCATGATATTTCCGGGCTTCAAATCGCGATGAATAATTCCCGCGCGGTGGGCTTTGTCCAACGCGTCGGCTACTTCAATCCCAATCTTCAGCGCGGAATCCAGTGGCAGCGCACCTTTTTCCAAACGCGTCGCAACAGTCTCGCCCTCGATGTATTCCATCACCAGATAGTCAACGCCGTCCTGCGAGCCGACGTCATGCAGCGTGCAAATGTTGGGATGATTCAACGCCGAAACCGCGCGCGCTTCGCGCTCGAATCGCTGCCTCGCATCGGGAGTGTCCGCCATATGCGCAGGCAAAACTTTTATGGCCACGGTGCGGTCCAGCCGCGTATCGCGTGCGCGATACACTTCACCCATTCCGCCCGCCCCAATCGGCGTGCCAACCTCATATGGTCCTAACTTAGTTCCGCTTGCAAGAGTCATTCGCCGCGGATTATACCCTCATATCCTAAAATCTCTCCGCGTTAGTTATTGCTTTCTTCCCCACGATTGCATATGTTTTGCAGGTCCAAATAAGAATCTCATTTGCATAAACACCGAAAAGAAAATGTTGCAAGCCACTACGCCGAACGAGGTCCCATGAAAATCTCGACAACTAATTCCACAGACAAAATAAAATTCCCGCGCGCGCTAAAATTCGCCGCCGCCGTTCTCGCCACTCCGCTTCTCGCGCTAATTCTGATGCGCGGCTCCGTCTCCGCTCAATCAGCATCTGCCGCTCCTCCCGCAAAATCGCAAAGCGCAGCCGCGCCCGCCGCATCGCACGTCGACCTATCCAAGACTCCCACGCTCTACGTCGTCAACTACGCCCATCTCGATACCGAATGGCGCTGGGAATATCCGCAAACCATTCAGGAATATCTCACCAAAACGATGCGCAATAATTTCGCGCTCTTTGAAAAATATCCCCATTACGTTTTTAATTTCACCGGCGCAAATCGCTACATGTTCATGAAGGAATACGACCCGCAGGATTACGCCGAGCTGAAAAAATATGTCGCCGCGGGACGCTGGTTCCCGGCAGGCTCTTCCATGGAAGAAAATGACGTGAATTCGCCGTCCGCCGAATCCATCATGCGGCAGGTTCTCTACGGCAACGAATATTTCCGCCACGAATTTGGCAAAGCCAGTTCCGAATATATGCTGCCCGATTGTTTCGGCTTTCCTGCGTCGCTCCCCAGCATTCTCGCGCACGCCGGAATCAAAGGTTTTTCGACGCAGAAACTTTCTTCCGGATGGCAACCCGCTCCGCGCGTTGGCGGCCCGGATTCTCCCGAGCACACTCCCGAAGGAATTCCATTCAATGTCGGAATTTGGGAAGGCCCCGATGGCAGAACAATTCTCGCCGCTCTAAATCCCGGCAGCTACACCAGCACAGTGAATTCCGACTTGACGAAAAATAATCCGCAGCCCGCCGGTAACCGCGGCGAATACACCTGGAATTGGCCCGACCGCATTGATTACAACGGAAAAGTCACCGGAGTTTTCACCGACTATCACTACATCGGCACCGGTGACATCGGCGGATCGCCGCCAGAAAGTTCCGTGAAAATGCTCGAAGCAATGGCCACGAAAAGCGTCGCCGTAATTCCGCCCGTTCGCGCTGGTGGACGCGGCGCCGTCCAACCCGTCGCAGGCCCGCCCGAAAAAGTTGGCGATGGCCCGCTGAAAGTTGTGGAAACTCGCGCTGACCAAATGTTTCTCGATATCCGCCCCGATCAAACCTCGAAAATGCCGCGCTACAAAGGCGATCTCGAATTAATCAATCATTCCGCGGGCTCCATCACCTCTCAGACCGAACATAAGCGCTGGAA
>DATBYL010000031.1:0-3135 GCA_036513735.1 Candidatus Acidiferrales bacterium | reverse complement strand
CGCCTGCGCATTCCAGCACGTCCCCAATAATTCCTTCGCCCTCGCCGCGCACGACACAAGCGATCGTTCCATCCGCATGACGCAAAATTTCTTTCGCCGTAAAAGACGCGCTATGCCCTCCCGCAAATATGAAACAATCCGGCAATTTCGGCGCAGTCGCCTTGGCCAAATCCAAAACTTCAGGAATATTCGCGAGGTAGTTCAGTGAGAATCCGACCGCATTCGGCTTCCAGTCACTAATGATGCGGAAGTAATCGGCGTGCTTGAAAGTCTGAAGGTCCAGCACCTTCACGTCGTGTCCAGCCGCGCGCGCGCCAGCAGCCACCAGCTCCAGCCCCAACGGCTCAAGCCTCAGAAATATTTCGGAAAACATCAGCGCACTAGGATGAACGAGAAGTACCTTCATTAGCCCCCCAAGTTGGCAGAGTTTTAGTCTGCGTCAAACTACCACCCAGTCCCCTGCGGTATTCAGGGAATCATAGCATGGTAACGATGCTTTTATTTCGATGGGACGGAGTGTTTCGGCGTTGCCACCATGGTTTCAATTTGACGTCGCCCCAACTCCGCGCTATGCTTATCTCGACCCGAATGAGAAACGTTTCGACGGCCAACCACCTAAGCTCACTTGCCTTTCGTGCAGCTACGTCTGCCCTCGCCTGCGTTTGCTCGTGCGTTTGTTGCCCCATGGCGATGTGTACGCAAATTCCATGCGGCTGGGGAGACCATAGCAACTAAGGTCTAAATCAAACCCAAAGTTTCCAAGGCCGCTCCTCACCGAGCGGCCTTTTTTATTTTACGGCACGCAATTTTCAGAAATTGATTCGTAAACGAGATTCACAAGGAGACTCAACATGGCCAGCAACGGCGCAACAAACGGCAACGGCACAAAAAAGAAACCCATCGCGATTTATCACGAGCATCCCGACTGGTTCCGCCCTCTCTTCACGGAACTCGATAAGCGCGGCACCAACTACGAACGCCTCGACGCTCGCACTCACGCCTATGACGCCGGCGGCGGCAACGGAAAGTATGCGCTGGTCTTCAATCGCATGAGCCCTTCCGCCTACCTGCGCGGCAATGGCGACACAATTTTCTACACGCTGAATTTTCTGAAGCATCTGGAAGATTCCGGCACGCGCGTCGTCAACGGACATCGCGCCTTCACTTACGAAACGTCGAAGGCTCTCCAACTCTCGTTGCTCGAATCTCTCCACTTACCATTTCCGCGCGCACGAATCATCCATCGCCCATCGCAAGCGCCCGCAGCTTCAGTCGGACTGCGATTCCCAGTCGTCGTGAAGCCCAATATCGGCGGCAGCGGCGCAGGCGTCACAAAATTTGAAAACGTCGAAGCAATCGAGCGCGCCGTCGCCAACAAAGAAATCGATCTCGGCATCGACAACACCGGCCTCGTTCAGGAATTTATTCCGGCGCAAGGAAAATTCATCACGCGCGTCGAAGTCGTCGGCGGAAAATATCTCTACGCAATTCGCGTTCACCTAACCGGAGAAAGTTACAACCTGTGTCCCGCCGACATCTGCCAAACCACCGACGGCAAGGAACTTCTCCGCAACGCCTGCGCGGTGGATGCCGTAAAAACCGGCTTAAAAGTGGAAGGTTTCGCGGCGCCGCCCGACGTGATCGCCGACGTGGAACTCATCATGAAGACCGCCGGAATTGAAGTCGGTGGCGTGGAATACATCATCGACGAGCGCGACGGCCAGCGCTACTACTATGACGTCAACGCACTTTCAAATTTTGTAGCCGATGCCACGCGCGTGGTTGGTCTCGATCCCCACGCAGTCCTCGCTGATTTCCTGGAAAAGGAGGCACGTTAATGCGATACGGATACTGGATGCCCGTGTTCGGAGGTTGGCTGCGCAACGTGGCCGACGAAAATATGGAAGCGAGCTGGCCATACATAAAAAAACTCGCGCAGCGCAGCGAAGAAATCGGCTTCGACGTAACTCTGCTCGCCGAGTTGCATTTGAATGACATCAAAGGTCCCGAAGCGCCGTCAATGGACGCATGGTCCACAGCCGCCGCTCTTGCCGCTGTGACTTCGCGCCTGGAATTAATGGTCGCCGTGCGTCCAACATTTCATTTGCCGGCTTTGCTCGCGAAACAAGCCGCAAATATCGATCACATCAGCAACGGCCGCGTCTCGCTGAACGTTGTTTCCTCATGGTGGGCCGACGAAGCTCGCAAATATGGCGTGCAATTCGAGCAGCACGACGACCGTTACGCCCGCACCAGCGAATGGCTCACCGTCGTTGACGGCGTATGGAATCAGGATCACTTTTCCTATAGCGGAAAATATTATCAGGTGGACGACAACGTCCTTCAGCCCAAGCCCGTCTCCCGTCCGCGCCCAACCGTTTACGCCGGAGGCGAATCCGAAGCTGCCAAAGAATTAATCGCCGCGAAATGCGATGGCTACTTGATGCACGGCGATTCCCCCGCGCGCGTCGCCGAAAAAGTTGCCGATATGCGCCGCCGCCGCGAAAAGCACGGCCACTTGCCGCCCATGCAATTCGGCGTCGCCGGATATACCATCGTCCGAGATAGCCATGAAGAGGCCGAAGCCGAACGCAAACGCATCACCGACGTAAATCAAAACGCCGCCGGCTATCAGAACTATCAACAGTGGCTCGCCGGAACTCAGCTAGAAAAGCGCGTCTCCCTCGAAGATTATTCCGTCTCGAATCGCGGACTCGGCTCCGGCTTAGTCGGCACACCCGAACAAGTCTCCGAACGAGTGGAAGAATTTGAGGCCGCGGGAATAAATTTGCTTCTACTTCAAGCCAGCCCACAACTAGAAGAAATGGAACGCTTCGCGGAACAAATTATTCGCCCGGAAGGAAAAGCAGTAGCGGCAAGCATCCGCTAGTTCGTGTAGCTCAGGGCGTTTGGCAGCCCTGAGGATTTTCGCCGCCCTCGCCGATCATGTGATCGACAGCGGCACGGTTTTCACAGTCCAGATTGGCTCGCATCGCCGACCAATTGGCTGGCGCAGGCCCTTCTCTTCAGGGTCTGCGTGGCCGCAAGCCATCCCAACACCATCGCGGATCTCAATCAGCCGCGCGCCATCAACTATTTTCCCGGATTGTTGTGCCGCCAATCCCAGTAACTTTT
>DATBYL010000030.1:0-7443 GCA_036513735.1 Candidatus Acidiferrales bacterium | reverse complement strand
GGCGTTTGGGCGGCGGGCTTAATTTTTGCTTTTGCGATCCTGCACAAGGCCACCGGCTCGGAGATTAGCATTTCTGGAGTACCCGACGTTCCGGGATCGCACGCGGGATTCGCCACGGATATGTACATGAGTGGCACAACATTTTTTACTTTGGGACTCGGCGACGTAGTTCCGCGCACAACCACGGCGCGCGTAATCATGGTCTTTGAAGCTGGGCTGGGATTCGGATTTCTTGGATTGGGAATCAGCTACTTGCCGGTTTTGTACGGCGCGTTTTCTCGGCGTGAAGTTAATATTTCTTTGTTGGATGCGCGCGCCGGATCTCCACCCACAGCTTCGGAATTATTGAAGCGGCACACGCAACCACAAAGCGTGGACGCGCTGGCGGCGTACTTGCAAAGTTGGGAAACATGGTCTGCGGAATTAATGGAAAGTCATCTTTCGTATCCAGTGCTTTGCTATTTCCGTTCGCAACACAACAATGAATCGTGGCTTTCCGCGATGACGACAATTCTGGACGTGTCCGCGCTGCTGTTGGCATATGGAACTGGCGCGCTGCGCTGGCAAGCAAAAATGACCTTCGCAATTTCTCGTCACGCTATTGTGGATTTATCACAAGTTCTGAATTGTCCTCCGCTTCAAAACATCCAGGACCGATTGCCCGATGGCGGATGTGAAAAAATGATCGCGCTGATGGATGTTGCGGCGATTCCCCATTCAATGGAAGGCTGCTCGCAAATGTTGACGGAGCTGCGACAAATGTACGAACCATACATCGCTTCCCTTTCGCAACGATTGATGATGCCGGTTGCGCCGTGGATTTCCGAAAAAATGCAGAAAGATAATTGGAAGACAACCGCCTGGGGAAGAATTTCGGCGGATATAGATGGAGGCGCGCGCGCGGAAAGAGACGACCGCGGGCATTTCTAGATTTTTGTTTTAGTTGAGATGGAATAAAATCAAATTCAAGCCTCTCGCCAATTTCGGAGCTTTGGGGGCCTGCCGCCATCCTTCACACGGCTGTTCATCCCACAGATAAATTCTTCAAAAGCAACTTTTGCCGGCCCATGCCGCATCTCGGTTGTATAGGGAGTGGTCCTGCAGTATGGGAGGGTGAAATGAACCGAACGATAAATTCGATTTGGAAATTGTTTGGTGCGATGACGGTTGCAGTTTTCGCGGTGGCGTTTGCAGTGGGCGGACAGCAGATGGATCGATCCGCATTGAAAAATGGAACCAGAGCAAAAGGATTGTCGGGAAAAGAAGTTTGGAGAATTTTGGAGCCGATTACTTACGAAAATATGTCTGTGTTTCCGGTCGTGGCAAGCAACACGCGGCCGACGGATGAGTTCATCACGTTGGATGAAGGCCTTTCATCGGGCGCGGTGACGGTGAGTGAACGCGGATCGGAAATGATGCGGCGTTCGCGCGATGGACATCCAGCGCCGGCGCAATACAGCGGCGCCTCGGTGAACGAGTTGGTGCTGGTGAATCACGGAAACAAGCCGCTGATTTTGTTGGCCGGAGAAATGGTGAGCGGCGGAAAACAAGATCGCATCATTGGTAAAGATCGCATCGTGCCCGTGGGCGCGGATCCGCTGCCCCTGGATGTTTTTTGCGTGGAGCATGGAAGATGGTCGAACGGCGCGAATTTTTCCGCGGCGAATACGATGGTGCATCCAAGCGTGCGGGAAAAAGCCGCGGTGGATCAGGCGCAAGGTGAAGTTTGGAGCGCGGTGCGGAATGGAACCACGGCGCCGACAGGCATAGGAGCCGCAGGCGGCTTGGGACAAGCGTCGGTGAACGTGGAAGTGACGACTGGTGCACAAACATTGGAAACGCAGACTACGCGCACGCAGGCGACGACAGGACGCGGTGGAACAGCGGGTGGCGGATCCGGTGGCCAGACGAGCGGAGGAACTGCGAATTCAACAGTTGAAGGGCTTCCCGGAGGGGCGCAGGTTCTCGCGGTGCCGGTGATCACCGCCAGAAGCATAAATGTGACCGTGGATGGCGGAGCTACGACTGGAGCGTATCAAAAGTTGTACAACAATTCGACAGTGAACAGATCGCTTGATCCATTCGTGGATGAAGTTGAGCGGCGATTCGCACGGGCGACGAGCGAATTGAAAGGCGAGCGCGTCGTTGGCGTCGTGATTGCATATGGCGGAGAGGTTGCGTGGAGCGATATTTTTGCTTCGCCGCAACTTTTTGAGCGTTACTGGACGAAATTGCTGCGCAGTTATGTCGTGGAAGCGCTCGCGCGTCCAGTAACAAAAGAAGTTGCGACGCTTAAGGATGCTGAGGATTTTCTGCGTCCACTAAAAGGGCCGGAGAAAATTGAAAGTGATCCGGACGTTTACCGCTGGCGCGAAGTGACCGAAGGACGTTACGTCGCGATTGAGTTGCAGGCGCTAAAGCCGACGGATATTTTGCTGCACTCGTTGACGATACATAAAACGGGCGTGGAAACCGCGGTGGTAAAGTAGTTTTCGATTTGAAGCAGCAAATTCAGAGTCAAAAGCCCCACACGCTGAACGGCGTGTGGGGCGCCCTCCGAGGCAAATTACAATCAGTGTGCTACGGGGAGTTCTATGTGCGACGGAAATTTTGGCATCCAGAAAATGTGTTGCGTAGCGATCTGAAAATCGTTGGGCGAAGCGGTCATGATGTTGGGAACAAAAGTTTGCGGGTTGCGATCGTAAAGTGGAAACCAAGTGCTTTGGACCTGCACCATAATTTTGTGACCCTTTAGAAAAACGTGATCGGCAGCGTGAAGACTGTATTTGAATTCGGTTATTTTGTTCGGCTCGAGCGCGCTTGGTTGCTCAAAACTTTCTCGGTAGCGTCCCCGGAAAATTTCCTCAGCGATCATTAATTCGTAGCCGGACATTCTTACTGCTTGCGGATCAGTTGCACCCGGCGTTGTTGGATAGACGTCAATTAATTTTACGATCCAATCGGAATCGGTTCCGGTGGTGGACGCAAAAATATCAGCGTACACATCGCCGGTAACTGTGACGTCGTGATCGAGAACAGGCGTCGAGAAAGTGGCGATGTCTTTTCGGTCGGCGAGAAAACTTTGATCCTGCGCGAGCCATGTGTACCACTGCGAGCCAGTGGGTGCGTAAGTTGCTTCGATGGGACGTTTTCGATATGGCACGGGATTTGCGGGATCGGATTTATATTCCGCGAAAACATCCTGCTCGTTTCCTGTTGGCGCAGTGAAACTAAGCGAGCCGGATTCTCCCATGTAAAGATTTTGCGTAGTGACTTCTTTGGGCGGCCAGTGCGAATAATGTTTCCAAACGTTGGAACCGGTTTGGAAAGATGCGGTGTCTTCCATCGGCAGCGGACCTTCGTCTTTCAAATAATGCGCGAAAAATGGCGCTTCAATTTGCGCGCGAAATTGATCGCTGACCGGAACTCCCCAATCGAGCGCGCCGAGACGGCGCGTAGAAGAAGCCCACTGTCCGTGATTCCACGGGCCGAGCACCATAAAAACTTGGTGATTGGAGTCATGCGGTTTTAGC
Source organism: Candidatus Acidiferrales bacterium (assembly GCA_036513735.1). GTDB lineage: Bacteria > Acidobacteriota > Terriglobia > Acidiferrales > UBA7541 > DASTCZ01. The sequence continues at coordinate 3,910 of DATBYL010000030.1, read as the reverse complement.
GCGGCGTATTCGGCTTGCGGACCCCACATATCTTCTTGATCCCAATATCCGCCGACTTCCAAAGTGGGGACTTCCACTTTTGTTTCGTGCGGTTGAACTGCACGGGAACTCCAGAATTTATCGTAGCTGGCGTGATCGAGAAACGCTTGCCAGGTTGGCAACATTGGCGAGCCGGATTTTTTCGCGGCCGCGGCAAACGAACCGGCTTGGAGAAAATAATCGTAAGCGTCTTCTTTCAGCGCGCCGAATTCATTTTCTTTTCCGGATTCCATTCCGAGCGCGTAATCGTAGCCATACGACTGGCGAAATCCACCGTTATGAAAAAAATCGTCGCCTTTCCAAACATCTGTCATCGGAGCTTGCGGAGAAATTGCTTTCACGGCGGGGTGCGCGTCAATGCCGGCTTCGGCTGTTAAAAATCCAGGATACGAAGTGCCCATGACTCCGACGCGGCCATTATTGTTGGGGATATTTTTTAGAAGCCACGCGACGGTGTCGTAAGCGTCGGTGGTTTCGTCAATTTGTTTGGGATCTTTGTGATCGGCTTGTTGCGGACGCATCATTACAAATTTGCCTTCGGACTTGTAACGTCCACGAATATCTTCAAAAACAAAAATGTATCCGCTTGCCGCGAGTTCGGGTTCGTTAGGATTTATGTTGTCGGGATTATTGTCGTTCACGCCGTAGGGAGTGCGCTCCATCAAAAAAGGGAGAGGCACATTTGTGTCAGTGGGACGAAGGATAACGGCGAAAAGTTTTACGCCATCGCGCATGGGGATCATTGCTTCCTGGCGAGCGTAAGGACGGAAATGATTGTGGACGGGCTTGTCACTAATTTTCTTGGCTAGACGCGAAATATTGCCATTGACGAGCATGACGCCGGTAACTTTTCCGCTGGGATCGACAACGAAGTTGAAATGAGTACTGCTACCCTTCGTCGTGAAGTTGGTTTTCGATTCGGCAGTGAAAAAGATTCTGGCAGTTCGCGCTGCTTCGCCGAAAAATTTTCCGTCTTCATAGAAAAAAGAATAGATGCGATCGGGGTCGGCGTCAGTGGCATATTGGCCTTGATAAGAAGTTAGGGTGGCGGCGTCGATTTCAGTTTGAGGTGAGGATGCGGAAATTTCTGCTGCGTGGGTTCGGCGAGCAGTGGCTGAAAATGCGAAGCTAAATGTGAGACAGATTGCGAGTGACGCTGCGAAGAGTGTCCGCGCCTTGAAGAAATTATTTTTGGCCACTGTTGCCTCCGAAATTCGTTGCTGCGTTGGTGCGAAAAAGAAGTCTGCCATAGTGGGCGAGAGAGGACAAACGGAGAGTAGATTTTTTGGTGTGGTGAAACGGCGGGAGAGGGGTCGAATGGGTAGAAAGGTTACGAAAAAGTGCATTATAATGCATGTTGAAAGAGTACTTTTGAGTAAAACTGCATTATAATGCACTTTTTGGAGGAGAGAAAAGAGGAAAAACACTAACGCAGTGCCGAATCCCGAAGCTTCGGGATCGGGAGCAGAGACGCAGAGAAAAGATGAGAGAGTGCGGAGAGTAAAGACTCGCGTTCGGAGAACTCGAGCTGTACCCGGTATACCTGTAGGTGACCTTCCCTCAACTTGTGGCTACCTGAGCGTTTGCCGCTAAGCGCGCCACTACAACACACTCACGCACGAGATCGCTGTAAGTCCTTTATTAGCCACACTTAGCTTCCGAGGGTGGGGGTGGGGGGCTGGTGAGTACTATGGGGTACTACGGTTTTCTTTGAGCGGACAACGCGTAGGAATTGGGTGTTGGCGCGAAGTGAGGATTAGCTTCAACGCAGAGACGGCGAGGGCGCGGAGTGGAAGCCCAAAGACTCACGTTCGGGGAACGTGAGCTACACCCCGGTGCATCCCGCCGAAAGAGCGGGATGGCCGGTACGATGTCAATTCCCTGCTAAGTCCTTTATTTGCATAACGATCACCCACAGATCGCTGTAAGCGCTTTATTTACATATACATCGCAAAATGGGGTGGGGTGGGGTGGGGGGTGCGGGATTCTTTGATTTCGGGGATAGGATTGGAGAGAGTGCGTAATTGTAAGGCATTGATTTTGAATGAGTTAGTCAAGAGTCCGGAAGGAGAAGGAAGATCCGCCAATCGGGAGAATCATCCCGCGGAACCCGCCGGATGGAGAAGAGTAGGCGTTCCCGGAAGGAACGGCGCACCGCCCCTTCGGCGGGCTCAGGGCAAGCATGAATGTCTATGTTACTTTAGGCTACCAGGTGATTTCGTCGCCGGGCATTAGGACGAGGGCGAAGATGGATTGGCTGGTTGGATCGAATTTTATGGGGATCAGATTTCCTTGGTAGAGGCGGCGGACTTGTAGGGTTTTCTCGATTTCGGCTAGCGGCTTGGAGCCTTTGACTGTCTCGTCTAGCCATCCACCAAGTCCGACAAAAACCAGGCGGCCGTTTACGTGGACGCCTAGCTCGATGCCGACGCCAACCATCGGCGGAAATAACATGCAATTCGCACCGGCGCCAGTGACGGCTTCTTTGCAGGACGCTTCCGGTTTTGAAATTAGTTGACGCGTGGCTTCGGCAAGAATTTTTTGGTCTGGCGCATTTAGGAGTGTTGCGATGGAGATGCGTTCGCTCGCCTCGGCCTCGGTCCTGAGTACGAAACGAAAGTATCCGGGCGACTCCGGAAGAGCGAGAGTGTTCTGCGGTTTGGATTTGTCGAAGGGAGCTTTGCCTGGGTCAGTTTCAGTGACGGAGGAGAAAGAGATTTGTGTGAGGTCACCTTTTTGCGCGGGAGTAAAAATATAGTAGGCGCGTTCATATCCGATGATCTGCTTCGCGGAGCCATTCGCGCCGGAGGAATAGACCGGGCCATTGATATTGAGGCGAAAATCGGAAACGAGGTCAAAGATTCCCGTCAGTTCAAAGCTGCCAAAACGAATTCGATAGCGGGCGCCGGAGGGCAGAGGAAGTTTTTCGGAAAGTGCAATATTCAGACGGTGGCTTTCGCCGGGGCTCAGGCAGCCATTCGTTTCAAGATTTTCTAGGTCGGTACGGAATTTTTCCATGCTCGTTAACGGGTCGAGAAACATTCTCGGAGGGCCTGGCGGTGCGAAGCCGGACCCCGGTGCGACGACGTACGATTCGGATTTGAGTTTTACGTTTGCTGTTTTTCCTTCCCAGTGCAGCGTGATCAGATCGCCTGCGATGTCGCAATCCGCGGGTGAGCCTTTGGCCTGACGCGCGTTTTTTATGATCAGATCGAATGAGGGCGCGTTTACGTCGGCGCTTGCGGCTTGCGTTGGCGGCATGAGCACCGTGTTGGAGCCCTGCGGGACGAGATGGTAGGCCAGAGGTTCATGAGGGCAGCCGGATAGCGCGAAAGTTGCGAGCACCGTGACGGCGATCGTTCTGATTTGAAGCAGACGAAGCTTTTGTGGTCGAGGCAATGTTTTTTGTATGGATGCGCGAATTGCGAGCACGGATGCCAGAGCAATAAGCAGGTTCTCGGCCCCGGAGATTCGAGACCCGAGATCCTTCGAGTCAACGAAGCTGATCGTTTCGTCTCAGGATGACGTCAAAAACTACGACGCGGACGAATGCGCGCCTACTTGTCGTTGAAACTTACTTCGACTGACATTTGAAATGTGACGGGTGCGCCGTCGTGCGTGCCTTTGATAATCCAATTGCGAACTGTGTCGATCGCTGCCTGCGTCACCATGGCGGGGCCATTCACGTACTCGACCGCAATAACTTTTCCTTCTGTATTCACAATAATATTTAGAGTGACCGTCCCTTTAACGTTGGCTTGACGGGCGAGGCGCGGGAGTTCCGGCTGCGGAGTATAGATTGGCTGAGTGTTCACAAGTCCCATGTAGGAATACGTGGATGCGCCGTTGCCGGTGACTGGCCCCTTAAAGA
>DATBYL010000029.1:0-6545 GCA_036513735.1 Candidatus Acidiferrales bacterium | reverse complement strand
GGTTTACTGTTGGGGATCCGCTGCCACAATACAGCAAGGAACTAATCGCCGCTCCTCTCCCGCAAGCGCAGACGTCTGAAAATGTCGTTGCTCCACCGCTCAACGAGCGTCCAGTCATGATTATTATGCCCCCGCTGGCATTCAACGCGTCGAATCCCGACGAGCCGTCAGGTGCGGCTCTGCAAACAATCGCGCTTGCGCGCTCAGTCCGAATACGCGAGGACACAATTTTTCACGGCACGGTTGACCCAAAGGGAATTCCGGGAAGTACTCCTGCGGCGAAAAAAAGATCCGGGATCGGCGAATTTTTCCGAAGACTCTTCGGCGGCTCTTAATTCCGAATCAAAGAATCGTTATCGCAGCCTCGAAAACCCGCTCACATGCCCTCGTAATTCGGTCCGCCTCCGCCTTCCGGCGGAACCCAATTAATGATTTGATACGGATCGGCAATGTCGCACGTCTTGCAGTGAACGCAATTTGACGCGTTAATTTTCAAACGTGCCGCGCCTTTTTCGTGCACCATTTCGTAAACCGCTGCGGGACAAAAATATTGGCAAGGATTTCCATATTCACGAACACATTTATTCGCACAAACGTCAGGCTCAGTTACGACGAGATGGCACGGTTGATCTTCTTCGTGCCGCGTCCCCGAATGGTAGACGTCCGTCAGCCGATCAAACGTCAGCTCTCCATCACCTTTGAATCGAGTTGATTGATCCACCAGTTCATCGCCACGACTCAGCTTTGAATATTCTTCGTAGCCCGCGGGCGCGCGCATCGGATCCACAAATCCGCGGCCACCGGAAATCATTTGCACAGCGGTGTTGAACAGCCCGCGGAAAAATCCATGCTGGTAACCTTGATGGAAATTCCGCACCGACCACAATTCCTTCTTCACCCAGCTCGCTTCCAATTTTTTCTGATACGAAGAAAGTTTTGCCGCGGAAGTGTCTCCATCGCGCAACGCCTCAAAAATTGTTTCCGCCGCGAGCATTCCGCTTTTAATCGCGGTGTGAATTCCCTTCAGCCGCTGGGAATTCAGCAGGCTTGCGGAATCGCCGATAATAATTCCGCCGCTCACGGTGCTTCGCGGACTGGAATACCATCCACCATACGGCACAGTTTTTGCGCCGTAACGCACCATCTTTCCGCCGTCCAGAATTTTCTTCACGAAAGGATGCGTCTTGTATCGCTGAAATGCTTCGTGAGGATCGAACAGCGGATCGCGATATTCCAATCCAATTACCATTCCCAGCGAAATGCGATTATCTTTCAGTCCATAAACCCATCCGCCGCCATAAATATCAAATGGCAACGGCCAGCCAAGCGTGTGCGCAACAAATCCCGGCGCGATACGGCCAGCGGGAACTTCCCACAATTCCTTAATTCCCAAGCCATATGTTTGCGGATTTACGCCGTCAAGCTTGTGTTCGCTTACAAGTTGCTTGGTCAGCGAGCCGCGCGGGCCTTCCGCCAGCACCGTAATTTTCGAGCGCAGTTCGTAGCCGGGCGCGTAGTTATCCTTCGGCTTTCCATTTTTGTCGACGCCCTTATCTTCTGTGATGACTCCGGCGACGCCGCCATTTTCGTAAATCAAACTTGCGCCCGCGAATTGCGTGAAAAGATTTACGCCTTCCTTTTCCACCAACCCTCCGAGCCACTTCACCAGCTTGTTCAGCGAAACAATATAATTTCCGTGATTGTGAAACGGTGGCGGAGTGATCGGAGATTTCCAGGCGCTCTTGCCGGTGAAATAATAAAATGCGTCGCTGGAAACTTGAGTGTCGAATGGCGGCGCTTTCTCGAAATCCGGCACAAGTTCGCGCATCGCCACCGGATCCATGATTGCGCCAGAAAGTTGATGCGCGCCGATCTCGCGCGCCTTTTCCAGCACGTAAATATTTTCAGTGGATAAATCAGGCTTCGCGCCGGAGGCATTATGTTTGCGAATTAAATTGGAAAGATGCAGCGCGCAGGCAAGCCCCGCTGGACCCGCTCCCACAATTAATACATCGGCATCCAGCCGGTCGCGTTCAATCGTCACGAGATTATTCTAGCAAAGTCTAAGCTAGAAATTTTCACGAAGGAAAGACGAGGTGGAGGAATTGCCACGTTACGCGCCCGCGCTTTTACCGCGCATCGTGTGCATAATCTTCGTCGTGTCGCTTGGCAGCGCAAGCCCTTTTACGATGTACTCTTGTTCAATCACACCGAACACGCGCTTCAATTCAGGAACGGCTGCCTCGATCGTAGCCGTCACCGCGTAACATCCTTTGATCGCGGGAATCTCAGCGACCCACGTGTTGTCCTGTTGACGGTACAAAACGATTTTGTAGTCTTCAAACTGCACGGATTTCTTCCCTCGGAAGAATCAACCGGCTTTCGACTTTTCAAGCTCTTCGGTCAGCGCCGGAATCAATTCAAAAATATCGCCGACGATTCCATAATCCGCCACCTCAAAAATCGGCGCGTTTTGATCTTTATTGATCGCCACAATCGTGCGCGAGCCTTTCATGCCGACCACATGCTGAATCGCTCCGCTAATTCCTAGCGCCAGATAAAGTTTCGGCGCCACAGTTTGCCCGGAGCTGCCGATCTGCCGTTCCATGGGCAGCCAACCTTCATCGCAAATCGGACGCGACGCAGCGATTTCTCCGCCGATGGCCTTCGCAAGTTTTTCCGCCAGCGCGATATTTTCCGGCGCTTTAATTCCTCGCCCCACGGCGACGATAATCGGCGCTTGCGTCAAATCCACAGCCTGCTTCGCTTCGCGGAATAATTCCATCGGCTTGGTGCGGATTTGCTCCGGCTTTAATTCCACACTTATCTTCTTGACGGGAGCTTTGCCGCTGGGATGAGCCGCCGCCAAATCAGCGCGGAATGCGCCGGCTTGAAACGTGGCGAACCACGGCGCCGCGCCGGCAAAACTCACATCCGCAACCGTTTTCCCTTGAAACATTTGGCGCACAAAAATTAATTTGCCGCCTTCATTGCGATACGCGATGCAATCGCCGATCATCCCTTTGCCCAGCGATGCCGCCAGCTTCGGCGCAAAATCACGCACCTGATATGTGTGCGGCAGTAAAACCAAGTCGAAGCCGCCTTGCGAAATCGCTTGCGCCAGCGCCAGCGAAAATCCATCGGGCGTATACGCACCTAGCAATTCGTGCTCGATCAGCAGCACTTCCGCTACATCTTTACCGGCAAGCTCATCGGCCAGCGCGGCAATTCCATCGCCGATTACAGCAGCCGTCAGCGTGCTGTTCGTATCCTTCGCAATTTGTTGCGCGGCGGCAAGCGTTTCAAAGCTGGCCTTATTCCACTTCCCCTCGCGCTGCTCGGTGATCGCTAATATTTTCATCTAGCTGATTTCCTCTTCCGCTTCACAAACTGAAAACTAGATCACGCGCGCATCGTGCTTCAATTTTTCAATCAACTTCGCGGCAGATTCTTTCGCTGTGCCGGTAATGAACTCCGTTTTCTTCGTTTTCTGCGGCACGTAAATCTTTTCGAGCTTTTGCGTCAGCTCGCTAGAAACTCCCAGCGATTCGCGCGACACCGCCGCAATTTCTTTTTTCTTCGCCGCCATGATGCCCTTCAGCGTCGCGTACCGCACCTTATTAATTCCCGATTGAATGCTGAGCACCGCGGGCATGGGCAATTCAACCCACTGAAACCAACCGGCCTCAAGTTCGCGCTTCAATTTCAAGTGACCTTCCACCGCGTCAATCTGCATAATGATCGTGGCATGTGGCAGGCCCAGAATTTCCGCCAGCAAGACTCCCGTTTGACCAAATCCGTGATCGTCGCTCTGCAGTCCTGTCAAAATAAGATCAAACTTTTGGTCTTTAATTGCGGCTGCTAATGATCGCGCCGAGCCCAGCGGATCCAGCGCATAAAATTTATCGTCGGTAACATGAATCGCGCGGTCAGCGCCCTTCGCCAGCGCTTCTTTGATGGTCTGCGTAACTCGTGCCGGGCCCATGCTCAACACAACCACTTCCCCGCCGTGTTTTTCTTTCAGGCGCAGCGCTTCTTCCAGCGCGAAACTATCCGGCTCATTCATTTCATAGCCGATGTCAGCTTCGCGAATCCATGTGCCGTCCGCGGAAATCACGAGCGGAGCATCTTTCGCCGGCACTTGTTTGATGCAAACAATAATGTTCAAGAAATTTTCTCCAATTGCGAAATGCGAAATCTGTTCTTCTTAACTAAGCAGCATCCCAGCGCCGGAAAATCAACGCGGCATTCGTTCCGCCAAATCCAAATGAATTTGAAAGCGCATACTCGACGGCCGTCTTTCGCGCGTGATTCGGAATATAATCCAAATCGCAAGCCGGATCGGGATTCTCGTAATTGATTGTCGGCGGCAAAATTTGATCGCGCAGCGCAAGCACGCTGATTCCCGCTTCAAGTCCGCCCGCTCCGCCCAGCAAATGTCCGGTCATAGACTTCGTCGAGCTAACCGGAATCTTGTAAGCATATTCTCCAAACGCGCGCTTCATCGCCTGCGTTTCGATCGCGTCGCCAATTCCCGTAGACGTACCGTGTGAATTCACGTAGCTAACTTGTTGCGGCTCGATCTTCGCGTCGCTCAGCGCTTTGCGCATCACGCGGAATGCGCCATCGCCGCCTTCGGCCGGCTGCGTGATGTGAAACGCGTCGCCGGACATTCCGTAGCCCACAATTTCCGCCAATATTTTCACGCCGCGTTTCTGCGCGCGCTCCAGCGTCTCAAGAATTAAAATCCCGGAACCTTCTCCGACCACAAATCCATCGCGTTCCGCATCGAAGGGACGGCTGGCGCGCTCCGGCTCGTCATTGCGAGTCGAAAGCGCTTTCATCGCCGCGAACCCACCGATGCCCATCGGAGTGATGCTCGCTTCAGCACCGCCGCAAATCATCAGGTCCGCATCGCCACGCTGAATAATTTTGAAGGAATCGCCAATCGCGTGCGCTGACGCGGAGCACGCAGTAGCCGTGGCGGAATTTGGTCCGCGCGCGCCATAGCGAATGGAAATTTGTCCGGACGCCAGATTAATTATTGTCGCGGGAATAAAAAAAGGGGAGATGCGGTCGGGTCCGCCGCTCAGAAGTTTCAAGTGCTCGCGTTCGATGACGTCGAACCCGCCAATGCCGCTCGAAACGTAAACTCCGGCTGCTTCGCTTTCTTCGGGGGAAATCTTCAGGTCGGACATGCGAACGGCAAAATCGGTGGCGGCCAGAGCCAGTTGAATAAATCGGCCCATTTTCTTCAGTTCTTTTTTCTCGACCCAATTCAGCGGATCGAAGTCTTTTACTTCGCCCGCGATGCGGCACGCGAATTTCGCCGCGTCAAAATGAGTGATCGCGCCGACGCCGCTGCGGCCGCTGGCGATGTTGGCCCATGCCTCGTCGGTCCCAATGCCGCATCCACAGACAAGTCCCACACCGGTAACCACTACTCGGCGGCTCAAAACGAATTCTCCTGAGGAAAAGAGATGCGCCCTGAATTATTTCTTGCTGTGTTTATCGATGTAGGCGACAGCGTCTTTCACCGTTGCGATCTTTTCGGCATCTTCGTCCGGAATCTCAATGCCGAACGCTTCTTCAAACGCCATCACAAGCTCTACGACGTCGAGCGAATCCGCGCCCAAATCGTCCACGAACGACGCGGTCGGTGTTACTTCCGCTTCGTCCACTCCGAGCTGCTCCACAATAATTTGTTTTACTCGTTCATCTACGCTCGGCATTTTTCCCCCTGCGTCGGGACAATTCCCGCCGCGGAATTTACCGGACTCCTGTTGCGCCGGTTCTTTGCAATCCTGACATTGTATGTATCGCTTCCACTCAGGTCAACCGCGCCGCGCTTTACGCGAGCGCATCAACCCATGTGCAAGCCGCCGTTCACATCCAGAACGTGTCCGGTGATGTAGCCCGCCTCTTCGCTGGCCAAAAATACTATTGCCGATGCGATCTCCACGTCCGTCCCCATGCGCCCCAGCGGAATCCGCGCCATCATCGCATCTTTCACCGGCTGCGCCAGCGGATCCGTCATCGGCGTGGAAATAAATCCGGGCGCCACAGCATTCACCGTTATGCTGCGCGACGCAATTTCCACGGCCATCGCGCGCGTCAACCCAACCAGACCGGCTTTCGCGGCCACATAATTTGCCTGGCCCGCATTGCCGGTTTCCGCCACGACGGAACTCACATTAATGATGCGCCCGTATCGCTGGCGCAACATCACACCCATCGCCTGCTGGATGCACAAATACGCGCCGGTTAAATTCGTGCGAATCACTGCATCCCAATCTTCCAATTTCATTCGCAGAGCAAGCATGTCACGCGTGATCGCTGCGTTGTTCACTAAAATATCCAGCCGCGCGAATTTTTCTGTAACTTGCTTGAATCCTGATTTGATTTGTTCCACTTCGCCAACGTCCATTTGCACCGCCAACGCTTCGCCGCCTGCCGCATTAATTTCCGCGACGACACCGGCGATCTTTTCCGCGTTTCGCGCCGCGCAGGCAACTTTCGCGCCAGCGGACGCCAGCGCCAATGCC
>DATBYL010000028.1:0-9079 GCA_036513735.1 Candidatus Acidiferrales bacterium | reverse complement strand
TGATCAATTTGGGAATCAAGGTTCCGCCGGAAGATTTGATTCTTGCGTACAAGAAACATCAGCCGGATGCGATTGGATTGAGCGGGCTGCTGGTGAAGAGCGCGCAGCAAATGGTGATTACCGCTTCGGATTTGCATGACGCCGGTATTCGCGTGCCGTTGTTGGTCGGCGGCGCGGCACTTTCAGAAAAATTCACGCGGACGAAAATTGCGCCGAGCTACACGATGGCGGTTTGCTACGCGAAGGATGCAATGTCGGGTCTGCATTTGATGAATGAACTTACGAATCCTGAGCGGCGCGATGCGGTGATGACTGAGCACACGTTTGTGGAAGTACCTGCAACGACGACTGGAACTGTGCCGGTTTCTGTGACGGTTGTGAGCGAGGAGCGCTCGTCGAAGGTGCGCGCGGATTTGCCGATTTCGAGCGTGGCATATTTGGATCGCAAGGTTCGCGAAGTGCCGGACCTAGCTGAAATCTGGAGCTACATCAATCCGATCATGTTGTACAACCGGCATTTGGGATATCGCGGAAATTTTGAGAAGGCGCTGGCGGACCGCGATCCGCGAGCGATTGAGATTTTTAACGACATGGAAGAAGTGAAAACTGAAGCGGCAAAGTTCATGAAAATTCGCGCGGTGTGGCAATTTTTTGAAGCAGAGCGCGCGGGAAATTCGATTGAACTTTTCGCGCCGGGAGCGGCAACGCCTGAACACATATTTCGATTTGAGCGGCAACGAATGCCGGATGGACTCTGCTTGAGTGATTACGTGCTGCCGGTGAAGGATGGGCAACGCGATCACGTGGCGCTATTTGTGGTGACAGCGGGCGAAGGCGTGCGCGCGCGAAGTGAAGAAGCGAAAAACGCGGGACATTATTTCCGTTCGCATGGATTGCAGTCACTAGCGATTGAAACCGCCGAAGGGGCCGCGGAATGGCTGCATCGGCGCATACGCGAAGATTGGGGATTTCCTGACGCGCCGGAAATGACCATGCAGCAGCGATTTAGTTCGCGATATCGCGGCAAGCGCTACAGTTTTGGATATCCTGCGTGTCCGAATCTGGACGATCAAGCCGGGCTTTGGAAATTATTGCGGCCGGAAGATATCGGCTGCCAACTTACTGAGGGAATGATGATGGATCCCGAGGCGAGCGTGAGCGCGCTGGTTTTCATTCATCCGGATTGCTCGTACTTCACGGTCGGCGATGTTGCGGAAACGGAAGCTGCGGGCTCGATTCCGCCGGCACGCTGCTAAATCACCTTTCGCAAAGTTCAACTACGTTTCCTTGACGCTCCTCCGCGTTTCGCTTAAATTCAATTGATGCGCAAACTTTCCTCTCTTTTTGCGATTTCCTCTTTGGCCGTTTTGATCACGATGACCGACATTGGCCGATCGCATATCGCCCACGCCGCACCGCAACAAACTCAACAGAATCAGAAGCCGCTCGCCGGTCCATTGGAATACAACGAAACCGACATCGCCGCGAAAAAATGGCCGCTGGAAGCGGTGCGTGCGCCGAAGGCGATGGTGGTTAGCGATAATCCGCTGGCGGATGCGGCGGGAATTGAAATTTTGAAAAAGGGCGGCAACGCGGTGGACGCGGCGGCGGCTGTTGCGTTCGCGCTGGCTGTGGTTGAGCCGCGCGCGGGAAATATTGGCGGCGGCGGATTTATGTTGGTGCGGTTGGCCGATGGACGCGCGAATTTTGTGGATTATCGCGAAGAAGCGCCAATGCGCGCGACGCGCGAACTCTATCGTAACGCCGACGGTACATACGATTCGCAAGCTTCGCGCACAGGATATCGCGCATCGGGCGTGCCGGGAACTGTGGCGGGAATGGCTCTTGCCGAGAAAACATACGGTAAGTTAAAACTGGCGGACGTGATTTCTCCGGCGATCCTGCTTGCGGACGGATTTGTGATTAGCGATAAGTTGGCCACGTCATTGCATGATTCTGGCAAACGGCTTTCACAATTTGATCGAAGCAAACATATTTTCTTGAACGATGGGAATTTTTATAAGGCGGGCGACACGTTGAAGCAGCCTGAATTGGCGGCGACGTTGCGTCGGATCGCGAAGAATGGCGCAGATGAGTTTTATCGAGGACAGACTGCGCGTGATTTATCGGACGAGATGGCGAAGTCTGGCGGATTAATTACGATGGAAGATTTGGCGGCGTACAAAGCGAAGCTGCGTGAGCCGCTGACGGCCAGTTATCAGACGAAGGGCGCGAAGTGGGAAGTAATTACGAGTCCACCGCCAAGTTCCGGTGGAATTGCGATGATTGAGGCGCTAAATATTTTGGAGCCTATTCAATTGAAAGGCTGGGAAGACGCGGAATCTGTTCATTGGGTTACAGAGACAATGCGAAGAGTATTTGCTGACCGCGCGACATTTCTTGGCGATTCGGATTTCATGCATGTGCCTGTGAAAGGTTTGACGGATTTGAAATATGCGGCGGCGCGACGAGCGACGATCGATGCGGCGCATGCTTCGTCAAGCCAAACGATTGGCGCGGGAAATCCTACTCCGTTTGACGGTGGCAAAGCGGTTGTTGCCGGCGAAGCAATGACTCGCGAACAGGCCGAAGCGTTCTCCGAACGTGAAGCGCAGCGCGAAGGCCACACAACGCATTTCAGTGTGGTGGATGCGGATGGAAATGCCGTTGCAAATACCTACACGATTAACGACAGCTATGGTTCGGGCGTAACCAGCACGGACGGATTTTTGTTGAATGACGAGATGGATGATTTCACCGCACAGCCCGGGCAGGCAAATATGTTTGGGCTGATGCAGAGCGAAGGAAATACGATTGCTCCGGGAAAACGTCCGCTGAGTTCGATGATGCCGACGATTGTTTTGCGCGACGGCAAACTGAGTTTCGTCACAGGCTCGCCGGGCGGGCCACAGATTATTAGCGCGACGATGCTGACCGTAATTAACTGGATGCGGTTTGGTCCGGCCGACGCGACGGGGACGATGCTGGCGATTGACGCGCCTCGATTTCATCATCAGTGGATGCCGGATAGCATTTTGCTGGAGAGTGATTTCCCGACCGCGACGATGCAGCAGCTTGAAGCGATGGGACACAAAGTAGTGCGAAAAGGATGGATCGGCGAAGTGAATGCAATTGGGATCGATCCGCACACGGGAGACAGGCTGGGCGCTGCCGATCCTCGACGCCAAGGCGCGGCGCAGGGATATTGAAGAAGAAGTCGAAACCAACACCGAATGACAAACCATTCCAGCCGGAGACTCCTCAGCACGTATCGCTGGATCTCGCACAGACTATCGACAACGCATTTGACTGAGGCGGAAAACGCCGGGATCGACGGCGTGGAAGTATTTTGTTCCGCCGGCCATTTTGATTATCGCGATGCGGAGACGGTTCGAGATATTGCTGCGTGGTTTCGCGGACATCAAATGAAATTGCATTCGCTGCACGCACCGACGTCGCGCGATTTCAGTCCCGGACGCGAAAGCGGATCGCCTGTTTCGATTTCCGACCTCGAAAGGCAGCGAAGGCTGGATGCCGTGGATGAAATTAAGCGCGCGCTTGAAGTGGCCGAGAAAGCTCCGTTTGAAATCATGGTGCTGCACTTCGGCGGCTCGCGGGATTCCGAGGATCCGCGGCGATGGGATGTGGCGTTCAGCTCGCTTGAAAATTTGACGCTTTTTGCGCGTCATCGTGGCGTGACGCTTGCGTTGGAAAATACGACGAGCGAGATGGCAACGCCGGGAAATTTGCGCCATTTTATTGAAGAAACTCGTCTGCCCGGCTTGAAATTGTGCTTCGATTCCGGCCATGCGCAAATTGACGGCGGCGCAATTTCGGCAATGGAAACGATGGGCGCGCTCGCGATCACGTCACACCTTCATGACAACCACGGCGAGAAGGACGAGCATCTACTTCCCTATGCGGGCACGATCGAGTGGGGAAAATTGCTGAAAGTGATGCCGCCGGAGTTGCCGCTGCTGCTGGAATTACGCGAACAGCCGAGCGGCTCGCCCACTTTCGATGAAATTCGCGCGGCGTTTGACGCGCTGGAGCAAGCGCGAGAGAATTCCGAATAGCCGCAACCGCCGCATCAAGCGCGCAGAACGAGGGGAATTTCACAATGCCAGTGGTGTCCATCGCTGATATCGGCCAGCATGCTGGAGAAGAAATCACTTTGCGCGGCTGGCTGTACAACCAGCGCGAATCCGGGAAATTACTGTTCCCACAATTGCGCGATGGAACGGGATTGATTCAGGGCGTGGTATCGCTGAAAGAATCGCCGGATGCGTTCGCGGCGCTGAAAGGATTGACGCAGGAATCGAGCGTCGTGATAACCGGAAAAGTTCGCGCCGACCAGCGCGCGCCCGGCGGATTTGAAATGGACGTGACGAAAGTGGAAGTCGTCCAGCGGATCGCCGAGGCTGATCCATATCCAATTCAATTAAAAGAACACGGCGTAGATTTTCTCTTGGATCATCGCCATTTGTGGATTCGCTCGCCGAGACAAGTTGCGATTCTGCGGATTCGCGCGGAAGTGATTCGCGCCGCGCGGGAATTTATGGATGGTCAGGGCTACACGCTGACCGATCCGCCGATTTTCACTCCTGCCGCATGCGAAGGCACGACCAATTTATTTGAAGTGCCTTACGTGGACGAAAGCATGGCGTACCTCACACAATCTGGCCAACTTTATTTGGAGGCAATCGCGGCAGCGCTGGGGAAAGTTTATAGCTTCGGGCCAACCTTCCGCGCGGAAAAATCCAAAACGCGCCGGCATCTGACTGAATTCTGGATGCTCGAGCCGGAAGCGGCCTACGCGCATTTGGAAGACATGATGCAGCTCGCGGAGGGTCTCGTAAGCCACGCGGTGCAGTCCGTAGTGAAGAACCGGTCGCGCGAATTGGAAATGATTAAGCGCGACGTCGCGAAGTTGGCTGCCGTGAAAGCTCCGTTCCCGCGCATCAGTTATGACGAAGCGATTGAAATGCTGCAGAAGAGCGGCAATCCTGCGAAGTGGGGCGACGATTTCGGCGGCGACGAAGAGACGATTCTTTCCAATCAATTCGACCGTCCGGTGATCGTGCATCGCTATCCCGCTGCGATAAAAGCGTTTTACATGCAGCCGGACACGCAACGTCCTGATCTTGCGCTGGGATTCGACATGCTCGCATCAGAAGGTTACGGAGAAATTATCGGCGGCGGCGAGCGCATCTCAAGTTACGACCTATTGATTCAGCGTTTACGCGAACACAATCTTCCTGAAGAATCATTCAAATGGTATTTGGATTTGCGCCGCTACGGTTCGGTGCCGCATGCCGGCTTCGGATTGGGCCTGGAACGCACCGTCGCGTGGATTTGCGGAACAGAGCACATCCGGGAAGTGATTCCCTTCCCACGAATGATTTACCGCGTATATCCTTAGTCTCCCTCTGTTCCGGCATTCCGGAGGGCGGGAGCTTCCTCACATGGCGCAAAAAATTCGCATCATCGGAGTGCCGATGGACCTAGGCCAAAGCCGCCGCGGGGTGGACATGGGCCCGTCAGCTTTGCGCGTCGCAGGATTGCTGCCGCGATTGAAGCAGCTTGGCTGTCAGGTGGATGACATCGGAAATATTTCCGTGAAGCAGCCGGAAGAGCAACATTACGGTGAGAAGCGCGCAAAGTATTTAAATGAAATTGCGGAGACTTGCCGCGGACTAGCAGAGATGATCGATAAATCTCTTGCTGAAGACTTTTTGCCGCTGGTGCTGGGCGGAGATCATTCCATCGCGGTTGGTACGGCTGCGGGCGTTTCCGGATATTTCCGCAAGCAATCGAAGCGCGTTGGCCTGCTTTGGCTAGATGCGCACGGTGACATGAACACGCCGGACAGTTCGCCATCCGGAAACGTTCACGGAATGCCGCTCGCTTCCATAACAGGATACGGTCCGCCGGAGTTGGTGGATTTGGTCGGGTACCATCCGACGATAGAACCGCGAAATGTTTGCCTGGTGGGAATTCGAGATTTGGATTCCAAAGAGCGACGATTAATAAAAGAATCCGGCGAGCATGTTTTTACCATGCGCGATATTGACGAGCGCGGCCTGCGCGAAGTGATGAGCGAAGCGATTCGTTTTGCGAGTGACGATACGGACGGAATTGCCGTCAGCCTGGATTTAGATTTCGTGGACCCGGAAGACGCGCCGGGAGTCGGCACGCCGGTGCGCGGCGGAGTGACTTATCGCGAGGCCCATCTTGCGATGGAAATGATTGCCGATAGTAAGTTGATGGTGTCACTGGAAGTGGTGGAAATTAATCCGGTGATCGATTTGCACAATAAAACGGCGCTACTTGGAGTGGAAATGGTTTGCTCGGGATTGGGAAAGAGAATTCTGTAAGTTTACTTCGCGAAGACTTGGGGCACGGTTCTGTCATGAATAAATCCGGAAAACGAATTCGCGTTGGAGTTTTGTTTGGCGGACGCTCGGGCGAGCACGAAGTTTCGCTGATTTCCGCTGCGTCAGTGATCCATGCGCTCGATCCCGAAAAATATGAAGCGGTGCCGATTGGCATTTCTAAGGACGGCCGCTGGCTGGTTGGCAACACCAAGCTGAAAGTTCTGCGGGACATTTTGAAAAAAGGCGAACGTGTGATGCTGTCCACCGATCCCAGCGTGGCAGCATTGATTCCGCTGGACGAAAAAGCCGGCGGCGGAATTCGCGTGGATGTTGTTTTCCCGGTGCTGCACGGAACTTATGGCGAAGATGGCACGGTGCAAGGTCTGCTGGAGCTTGCGGGATTGCCGTACGTTGGCGCGGGTGTTTTGGGAAGCGCGGTCGGCATGGATAAGGACGTGCAGAAGCGTCTATTCCGCGACGCTGGGTTGCCTGTCGCCGAATTTGAAGCACTTTCGCGCACTACCTGGGAAAGTTCACGTGCGGACGTATTGAAAAGTTTCGAGAAAAAGTTTGCGTTCCCATTGTTTGTGAAACCTGCGGCTCTGGGGTCGTCTGTCGGCATGACGAAGGTGCACGACATTAAGGAATTGCCCGCGGCGTTGGATTTGGCGGCGGAATTCGGGCAGAAAATTATTGTGGAACGCGGATTGGACGCGCGTGAAATCGAACTCGCGGTACTTGGAAATGATTCACCAAAAGCTTCGATTCCGGGCGAAATTGTTCCGCACCGCGAATTTTATGATTACGCCGCAAAATATCTTGAGGATGGCACGAAGCTGGTGATTCCCGCCGAGTTGAGCGCGGCGCAAGTAAAGAAATTTCAGGATTACGCTGTTCGCGCGTTTCAAGCGCTGGATTGCGCCGGCATGGCGCGGATGGATTTCTTTCTGGAGCGGCGCACCAATAAAATTTATCTGAACGAAATTAACACCATTCCCGGCTTCACTTCGATCAGCATGTATCCGAAGCTGTGGGAAGCGACGGGAATTCCCTACCGCGAACTGATTGATCGACTGATTCAGTTGGCGCTGGATGCACACCGCGAAAAAGCGCGTACCAAATATTCGATTGAACTACCTCCCGGCGCCGGCGGCGCGCTAGCTCAATAGCCGCCGCATTCATGTAATATACGCAATTCGCCGGCACTCACCGGCAGCCAACCGCCGTTCACCGAAATATACAAGACTGTGGTAAATGCCGTTTGTATTCTGCAAGCGCGAAGAAAACTGATTTATGCGTGAAACATCAGCGAGGAAGAAATGAAAGTGCCCAAGTTTTTCATATTTCTGCTGGTCCTCTTCGTTATCGCGGGCTTGATTTATTATTTTTCCACGCCGCGCGGAAATGAAATTCAACTGACCGGCATTGTTACGGGAAACGAAGTGATCGTCAGCCCTCAAGTGGCCGGGCGACTGCAAACTTTGCTGGTGGATGAAGGTTATCAAGTGAAAGCGGGCCAACTTATCGCGGAACTGGATCCGCGAGATCAACAGGCGGCGGTAAACGCCGCGGAAGCAAATGTTCACACACTTGAAGCGCGGCTGACGCAGTCCACAGACACGCGCGGGATGGACGATTCCCAAACTACTGCGGCGCTGAAGCAAGCACAAGCCGCGCTGACGGCAACGCGCGCGCAACTTGAACAAGCGAACGCCACGTTGTGGCAGACGCAGGTAACTTTCAAGCGGCAGAAAGATTTGGCGGATCAGGGCGTGGCTACCGCACAAGCGCGTGATGACGCTGATGCCGCATATCGAGTTGCGCTGGCGACGGTGAAAGCGCTGGAGGATCAGGTGCGCGCTTCCGAAGCTCAGGTCGGCGTGGCGGAAGCAAATCGTAAACAAGTGATCGTGCAGGAATCCGACATGGCGGCGACGCGCGCGGAAATCCAGCAGGCGACCGAACAGAAGAATCAAGCCGCCGTGGAATTGACATATGCCAAAATTTACGCGCCGGTCGACGGAATCGTTTCGATTCGCGCGGCTCGTCAGGGAGAAATGGTGGTGCAGGGCGGACCGATCGTCACGATTCTGGATGTCGACCACTTGTGGGTGCAGGCCGACGTGGAAGAAAGTTACGCCGACCAGATTAAATTTGGGCAGAAATTAAAAGTGCGCTTGCCTTCGGGAAATGAAATAGAAGGAACTGTTTTCTTCAAGGGCGTGGAAAACACTTTTGCCACGCAGCGGGACGTGAGCCGCACGAAACGAGACATCAAAACATTTTCGATTAAAGTTTCAATTGCGAATCCGGACCGAAAATTATTTGCAGGTATGACGGCCTACGTTCTGCTGCCGCCGGCCACGAATCAGCGAAACGGCTTTCACTTTTAGTTTTGGAGCGATTTGCTTTCTCATATGACTGATTTCGACAAATCGAAGATGGACGCCATCATCGTGGAAAGCATCGCGAAACACTTCGGCGATTTTGTGGCCGTGGATAACATCAGTTTCAGCGTGCATGAGAGCGAAGTCTTCGGACTACTCGGCCCGAACGGAGCCGGCAAAACAACTTTGATTCGGATGCTGACGACGCTCACGTCGCCCACGTCCGGCACGGCGCGCGTTGGCGGACATGACGTCGTGCAGGATGCGACCGCCGTGCGCAATACGATTGGCGTGATTCCGCAGGCGCTCACGTCG
>DATBYL010000027.1:0-3393 GCA_036513735.1 Candidatus Acidiferrales bacterium | reverse complement strand
CAATGTCGAGCGGCTCTCCGTCAGCCATTCAGCTGCGCGCTTTGAAATGTCTTCCTGCACCAGCAATTCATGAATCGCCGGGCGGACGGACTCGATCAGCGGAAGTTTTTCTCCGCGAGCCTTTAGTTGCTCCGCGAATTCAGTGTTGTAATATTTATCTTCCGCCGCCGAATCGATTTGCGCGGCGGTGCGAAATTTGTAATCGAGATAGCGGCTGTAAAAAAGTATTCGTCCAAGGATTCTTTTCACGGACGCAGCGGAAAGGCCGGTTTCCTTCAGACGCTTTTGAAATACATCTTCGCCTCCAAGATTCTTCTTAAGTTGATCCACGCTGGTGTTCACGTCCGCGTCCGATGGCTGCGGGAATTGCGCGGCCTGTCCTTCGTGCTCGATCACCCACTGGTCGATTAACTCTTCCAGGCGCGTGGATTCCGGCTCGACCTTCGCGCCCTGCAATTGCTGGAATTCGCCGAGTTCGCGCAGATCGCTTTGCAGCAGGACATCGTCTTCGATGCGCGCGATGATTCGGTCGACGACTTGTTGCGCGCGCACGACGGAGCTGGCAGTAATTGAAATCACGGCGAATATTATTAGCAATAGATCGCGAACAATCGCGGAAGATCCTCGACGGGCGTTATTTCGGTATCTGGCGAATCCGAACATCAGAAAACATCTCCCAAATTGAAAAATAGTTGGAAATGCGGTAAGCGTGTCAGCAGTATGCCGGTTGAGGAACACCCTAGCGTGCCGACAATGCACGTACTAATAAATTGCGCAGGATTAATTTGATACGAAAGATCGACGCGCACCGGGCCAACCGGAGTGTTGTAACGAAAGCCGAATCCGACGGTGTGTGACAAGTAAGAAAGTTGGCCGGAATCCTGAGACGCAATCGATGGCGCGGAATGCAAAGTGATCGTCTCAACCGAACTGAAAACATTTCCTACATCATAAAAAATCGCGCCGCCAAGTTTCGATCCGATCTTCGGAAGCCTCAGAGGGAAGCGCAATTCTTGATTGAAAATCAGCAGCGCCTGGCCACCGACAGGAAATCCGGTGACCGGATCGCGCGGCCCGGCCTGATTAAATCCAAATCCGCGCAGCGATGTGCCGCCGCCCGCGAAGAATCGTTCGGGCAGAGGAATATCCGCGGAAAGAGTGTTGCCCAGCGTTTGCTGCACGCCGAAGCGTGTTCCCCTTGCGAGCACGAGCCATTTCGACAGCGTGTAGTAAGTTGAATTCTGCAAAAAGATTCGCGCGAAACTTGCCGAGGATCCAATCTGCTTACCGGCCAACGAAAAATCCACGCTGTTGTAACTTCCATGTGTCGCGTCGCCCGGATTATCGCGATGCTCGCGCACCCAGGAAACGCCAAATTCCGAAACGAGATCGGGCTGGCTGAAAAGTGGAATTTGTTCCGGCGCGATCATCAGCGTCGCCGCGTCTATCAGCACCTTGCGATATGTGTAGCGATAAAATAATTCGGTCGCTTTCGACAGCCGGTGCTCGATCTGCACGCTGCCTTCATACCGCGTGGAAGTAAATGTGGTCACGTCGCGCGATTTATCCGCGAAGAGCGTTGTTTGAAAAATCAGATTCGGTTTCCCAAAAATATATGGCTCGGTGTAGCTCAGCAACGCGCGGCCCTGCAAAGTGCTGGCGCGAATTTTGAAAGATAATGTATCCCCACGGCCGGTCAAGTTCGCTTTTGAAATTTCAAACGTTACCAGCGGCGCAAATTCAAACGAGGTGGAATCCGGCCCCGAACCGCCCAGCCGTTGCACCTCAACACCGCCTCCATACGCGATCGTGTAGCGCTTCGCTTCATCCACAATTACATCCACCGCTTTATCCGGATCCGTTCCCGTGGGATTTTGCGGCGCCAGCGTAACCCGCGTGAATATTCCCAGGTTGTACAGCCGGCGCTGCGTTTCGATCACATCGCCTTCGCGTAGCGGCTGGCCCGGTTTTATTTTTACTTCGCGTGCGATCACTCCGCGGCGCGTTTTTTCGTACCCGCCGATGTACAACTCGCTCACTTTCACCTGTGGCCCTTCGTCAATTTGATAAGTCAGCGCGACACGCGGATGCGCAACCGCACTTGCATCTGGTTTTGCATTCACATCTACTGCCGCATTCGCATTCGCCGCCGCGGGCACACTCACCAGCGTCGCTTTGAACTGCGCGTCAGGAAATCCTTCGTTGTAATAAAGCGCCAAAATATTGTCGCGGTCGGAGACAACGTTGAAATCTGAATATGGCTCGCCCGCCGACGACGCAATTTTGGAAAGTATCGTTTGCTTGGTGATGGCCTTGGCGCCTTCGACCGCCAGCGTATCCACCAGCGTTTGCGGGCCTTCCTTAATGTGAAAATGGACGAACAGATCGCCTTTCCTGCCGCGATAGTCCTGCTCGATTTCATCCGTGACGGCCACATCCAAAAATCCGTTGGCGTGATAAAGATTCTTCAAGGCGCTCACGTCGGTCTCCAACAATCGCCGGCTGTAGCGCCCCGGAAAATCGAACGAGGCCGGATGAATGCTCATTTGCGTTTGCAATTGGCTGGGATGAAAATATTGTTCGCCGTCGAAACTTACGCCCGCCATTCGCAAATGGTTTCCGCGATCGATCGTATAGGTGATGACCTGCTCGACGGGCGTCACGGAATTCTTTTTTTCTTCGTCTTTTTTTTCGGCTTTGTCTTCATCCGCGGGCGGCGGTTCAGTCGCTTTGTAATCGACTTCCACCTCGAAGTATCCCTGCCGCTCGAAATAATCCCGCAAATTTCTCTCGCCCTCGGCCAGTAAATCCGGATCGACGGCGCCTTCCGCAAAAACAGGCACACGTTTTCGTAGTTCTTTGGCGGACACTTTCGCTCCGGTAACTTCCACTCGCACCCGCGATCCAGTCACCGTCTCGATTGTCAGCGGCATCAGGTTCGTCGCCGGATCGTAATCGCCTCGGCGCAGAGTTGCACGCGCGCCCAAATAATCATTCTTCTTCAGAAAAGCGCGCAGACGATCGCCTCCGTGTTCCAGCGATTTGGAAAGCACCGGCTGTCCGGATTTCAATTTCGCACGCGATAATATTTCCGCGTCCGGATACGCCGTCAGATTGTGCAGCGTGATCGCCCCGATCCGCGCGCGCTTACCCGGCGTGACGCGAAAAACTAAATTCATTCTGCGCGTCGTCGCATCCGGTGTGCGCTCCGCCGTAACTTTCGCTTGATACAGCCCCTCCTGCGCCAACGTTTCTGTCAGCCGCGTCACCGCGTCATTCAATTCACTTTCACGAAATTCCGTTCCCACCGTCAGGCGTATCGCCGAAAACGCCGCGGAATCGCTGGGCGGTTCCGTCAGCCCTTCGATGCGCACCACTCCGATGAAATAATTC
>DATBYL010000026.1:0-7375 GCA_036513735.1 Candidatus Acidiferrales bacterium | reverse complement strand
AGCCTCGGCGGCGTGGAATCACTTTGCGTGCTGCCGATCTACACGTCGCACTACAAAATGAATAAACAGGAATTGGCTGGCGCCGGAGTTGAGCCGGGAACGGTGCGCATTTCCATCGGGCTGGAAGATTCCGCTGACCTGATTGAGGATTTGCGTCAGGCGCTCGGCTAACAAGTACTATTTCCAAAGAGCGATAATTTAATTAAGCTGAGGCATGCGCAAACCAATTGCGATTGCCGCCGCACTTTTCTTCTTCAGTGTCGCGCTGGTTGCATCCACTCAGACGCAGTCCAACCCCGCGCGTATCTTCCGCTCCGCCGAAGTAGTCACGGCATCCGGCGTGCCAATCCCGTTCAATAGCGTCGCTAACGGAATCGTCGAGCTTTATCTGACCATCAATGCCACCGGAACCGTCGATGAAGTTCACGTCGCGCGTCCACTCGCCTCCGTCACGGATCAAGCCGTCCAAGCGGTCAAGAGCTGGACGTTTGCACCTGCAACGATGCATGGAAAACCAATCGCGTCCCGGCTGACAGTCGTGGTCGTTTTCTGTCCAAGCTTCGGCTTTGGTGCAGGGGAAATTCCATTGCTCCCGCTTTCGCCTGAAGCCGCCAAGGAAACCGGCGGTTCGAGTTTGCCCCCCGTGTCGCCAGAGATTATTAGCGCCCAATACGCGGTCGATAGCGGAACGCAAGTGAAGGGTGGCACAGTCGTACTTCGGGTGTTGGTCGGAGCCGATGGCCAACCCGGCCTCGTAAGGATAATTAAGGAAGCGCCACCGATGACAAGTTCCGCCCGGACTGCCGTGGCGGGATGGAAGTTCAGTCCCGCGAAGGTGAACGGCAAAGAAGTAATTTCGGGCGTGATCATAGCGTTTAGGTTTCGTACGCCTTCTGTTTCCAACTAGGCCGCCCGGCCAATGCAGTCTACCGGACGGCGCGATGCCGGGAACCGCATCGTGCGGTCATGGCGACCCAGTACCCCGTGTTCGGCATGAGTTACCCGTCCCCGCCTTAATGATTGACCATCCTGCCGCCCCGTCCTACCATGGGGGAGTTAACCAGTTCCAATTTGCAGCCGTCTAAGTACCTAGGACTGGGCGCGCATTCGGCCCCGACCCACGAACCGCGTGACTAGGCGAAATCACAAGGCGAAAGGCAGTATCTGGCTGCTGGCTGCGGCCTGCGCGGTAGCATGCTGCGTGGGATGCGATGACGCCACCCGGAACACCGTTCAGGCGCAGCCTCCGCAGATTAAGCCCGTTGTGGAACAGGCGGCGCCGCCCTCAGCCAAGCTTGCCGGCCTTCCTTTGAATGTGAACCCGGCTAGCTTAGTTCTACTGGAACGCCCGCAACCGCTCGGATCTGACCTGCTCCTTTCCTATGCCATGTGGGCCTTTGAGGCCGGTCAGCAGGACTACCGCGCCGGGCATTTGACCAAGGCGCGCCAGGAATTCGATCTGGCCATCGATTCAATTCTCGGCAGCGGCATTGACGTTAACAGTGATCCGCGATTTCTGGCCGCATATCAAAGGATAGTCGAGACGGTCAGCAGCGAAGAATTTGCCGCCTTCCGCGAAGGCGATGGATTTTCCGAGCAGAAAGCCGAAGCCGCGCCGATTGACGCGATTCCCGAAATTGGAGCAGCGGAGCCCGGCACAGTAGATCCAAAACTGGCGGCTAGCGCGGCCGTGGAACTTGCCGCGGTGCAGCACGATTTTCCGCTGACAGCGAATGAATATGTGCTGGCGTATCTGAACTTTTTCCATACGCCGCGCGGCCGCGCCATCGTGGAAACAGGTTTGCGCCGAGCGGGGCGATATCGCTCGATGATCGAACGCGTTTTGGACGAAGAAGGATTGCCGCACGATTTAATTTATTTGGCGCAGGCGGAAAGCGCGTTTCAACCGACGGCGGTTTCGCATGCGCAGGCGGTTGGTCTGTGGCAATTTATTGCCGGACGCGCGCATGAATACGGATTGCAGCGAACGTGGTGGGTGGACGAACGTCAAGATCCGGAAAAAGCCACGCGCGCCGCGGCGCATCACCTTCACGACCTGTACAACATGTTCGGCGATTGGTATCTGGCCATGGCCGCTTACAATTCAGGTCCGGGAAATGTGCAGAAGGCCATCGAGCGCACCGGCTACGCGGATTTCTGGGAACTTTACAAACGCAACGTGCTGCCGAAAGAAACGCGCAACTACGTGCCGATTATTCTGGCCATGACACTGATCGCGAAAGATCCAGCGCGTTACGGAATTTCAGTGACGCCCGAAGCGCCGCTGGCAAGCGATCGCGTAAAGCCCGGCCAGCCGATTGATTTGCGCCTGGTAGCGGAAACAATTGATGTGGATGTGCAAACCATTCGCGCACTGAATCCTTCGGTGCTGCGCACGGTAACGCCGCGCGATTCTAATTTTGAATTGAATTTGCCGGCGGGCACCGCGGACCGTTTCATGGAAGGAATAGCCGAAATTCCCTCAGCGAATTGGGTGAGCTGGCGGCGTCATCGAGTGGAAGAAGGCGAAACGCTCACGCAGATCGCAAAAACTTTTCGTGTGACGCCCGCGGCAATTATTTCCGCAAATGAAATGGACGCTCATGCGCCGCTGGAAGTCGGACGCAAGCTGATTATTCCCGCCGCGGCATTGCCGGATCTCGCGGTCGGAAAGTTGACGTACTACCGCGTGCGCAAAGGCGACACGATGGCGGACATTGCGAATCAGTACAGCGTCACGAGCGCGGAAATTGAAAAGTGGAATCATCTCGCCTCCCCCAAAGTTACGCGCGGAATGCGCTTGCGCGTTTATCCGGGCGGATTGGGAAATTCTTCGAGCGTTGCTACACACACCGCGCCTGCGAAGGCAAGTGTGGCGGGAAATGTTGGCTCGGCATCTGAAGTGAAAACAATTGACGCGAAGACAACTGTTGAGGCGACGAACGCTGTGAAGCAGACGGTTGTCGCGCCGACAGTTGTGGCGGCATCGCAGCCGTTCTGCGCGAATTGCAAAGTTTCAGCCGCGCCGCCGAGCGCGGTTGTGCACAAAGTGGTGCAGGGAGAAACTTTATGGTCCATCGCGCAATCCTACAAAACGACCGCTGAAGCCTTGCGCGCCGGGAACCGGTTCTTGTTTACGCGGCCGTTGCATGTGGGCGATCAGTTGACGATTCCGCCCCAGCACCCGTAGGCGGCACAGGCTGTAAGTGCTTTAATTGCAGTATGTTACGACGCCGCAGGGCTTTTCCCGCCAAATGTTTCGAGTCCCATGCTCAAATTTTTTTCCGTCTTTACCACGCTCCACTTGACAAAGGCGAGATAGTCCGTTAATTAGACCAAGGCCCTGAGCGCCGCCGCGCTTCGACGTGCACGAACTCTTAGACCGAATGGAGGACATCATGAACTTTCGCATGGACGATGACACAGAAGATACCGAGTTGCCGCACTTCGAGGACGATGACGACGACGCCGTCGGTGGCGATGACGCCGTCGAAGAAGAAACCGAAGAATTGATTATTGAAGAGCGTCCGGGAAATGCTCCGGCGCCGCCGGCTCCGTCGAAACCCGCAAAGCCCGCGGGCAAGGCGAAGAAGCCCGCGAAGAAATCCAAGCCCGCGAAAAAGCCGGCCAAGAAAGCGGCTCCAAAAAAGAAAGCCAAGAAGGCCGCAAAGAAGCCGGCAAAGAAAGGAAAGAAGCGCCGCTAACCCAGCTTCTTTCAAAATTTAACCTTGCAGATGCCCGGAGAATTTCCGGGCATCTTTTTTTGCGGCGTCGTTGGTCGAAACTGAATGTGTATCGAAATGGTGCAGGTTCCACAGTGGTTTTTATTTCAGCCCTGTTCGGGCGAGCGGCTTCGCTATAAAATGCTTTCTGCGTATTCTTCACTTGCCGGTTTCGTCAACTGCCGATAGCATGCGGGAATATGTTGCACGCAGTGGAACACATTCGCCGCATGCGCGGCGGCGCACAGGCGCATCTGATGCGTTGCGATGATAATTCGTACTATGTTGTGAAATTCCAAAATAATCCGCAGCACACGCGTGTTCTGGCGAACGAAGTGCTTGGTACTGTGCTGGCGGGAAGGCTGGGACTGCCTACTTTGCCGTTCGCGGTGGTTGAAGTGCGTCAGGATTTGATTCGATTGACCGAGGAATTGGTCATGCAAGTTGGACTTTCGCGCACGCCTTGCAAGGCGGGGCTGCAGTTTGGTTCGCGCTATCCGGGGGATCCTGCGGAGACGACGGTGTTTGATTACCTGCCGGATGAGACTTTGGCGGAGATTGAAAATCAGGAAGATTTTCTGGGAATGCTGGTGTTTGATAAATGGACCTGCAACACGAACGGGCGTCAGACGCTTTTTTTTCGCGAGCCGGGCCGTTCCCAATATCAAACCACCATGATCGATCAGGGTTTTTGTTTCAATGCGGGGGAATGGAATTTCCCGGATGCGCCGCTGCGGGGATTGTATGGGCGGGCGCGCGTTTACAGTTCCGTTTCGGCGATGTCCTCGTTCGATCGCTGGATCACGCGCCTGGAAAAACAAATTTCAACGGACGATCTGGATGTGGCGGCGAAACAGATTCCTCCGGAATGGTACGGTTTTGATATGGACGCGCTGTACGCTTTGCTCGAGCGGCTGGAACGCCGCCGTCCGCAAGTACGTGCGCAGATTGAACAGGCGCGGGATTCGTCCCGCCAGCCTTTTCCAAATTGGAAGTGAATGATGGTATTGGGGGCGACGAATGGTTGAAATGAACTCGAGTCCGTTCGCATATCACATCATCCGTTACAATCCGAATTTGATTCGCGACGAGTGGGTGAATATCGGCGTGGTGATTCACGATCCCGCCGCTGGGAAGTTTCGCGTGCGGCTAATCGAGGAAGAAGCAGAATACGCGCGCGTGCGGCGTTTGCATCCCGCGGCGGATGAAACAAATTTGCGCAGATACGGCTCGATGTTTGAAGATTCGCTTCGCGAGCACGCCGGAGATTTGCACGAATGGATTGCGAAACTGGATCGCACGCTTTCAAACGCCCTAGAATTCAGCCCGCAAAAGGGCTTGCTGGCGGATGATTTGGACGTCGAACTCGATCGCCTGTATTTCAGCCATGTTGCTCCGCCGCGAGCGCGTGCGGCCACGGCGGGTGTGGCAGAAACACGCAGCGGAATCCGCGCTGGAGCAAATCAAGTGTTCCGCATCGCCGGGCTTTGGCCAAAGCTGGAGCGAAGCGTGCGTGTAGACAAATTCACATATTCCGGCGATCCGCTGCGGCTGGATTATTCTTACCGGCGAAATGGCACGCAGGGATTTATTCACTCGCTGGCGCTCACGCGCGATCCCGCGCAAGCGAAAGTGCTGGCGTATACAGCTGACGCTATCCGCAGCAAGTTTGAAAAAACGGAATTTATCGCGATTACAGAAGTCGAACCACATCCGGAAGGGAATGACCGGCACAAGTTTGTGACCGGGCTTTTCGAGAAGGAAAAAATTCAAATCGTGCCGCTTTCGCGGCTGCCGGCCTGGGCGCATCAGATGCGGCCGGTGGTGCACTGATGGCCGGGGATTCCTTTTGACAATCCTTTTCTTTCCAGCGTAGAGTTACGGAAATGGTAAATAAAAGCATCAGTTAGCTATGGGAGGTGCGCATGCGATCCGCCGCATTGAAAGGCATCCTGCTCGTTGCGTTTTGTCTGGTGATTTGCTTTCCTGCTTCCGCCCAAGGTGACTCGCCTCAAAAGTCGGCACCGGCGCTGCACGTGACCATCGTTCCCCCGACTGCGGAAGATATTGCGCGGTGTAAACAGGGTTGGCCGAAACCGAGCGACAGCAGAGCGCTGGGACTCGACATGAGTTACGCGGGTGAGAAGGCGCTGCGCGGATATGAACTGGCGATACTGCAGGGTGGGCAGCCCTGGGGATATTCGGAAGGCGCATTCTTCCACGATCTGACGAGCCATGAGTTAAAGCCCCCCGAACGCGAACTGATGCAGCCCGGGATGAATTTTCATTCTGCGGTTTGCGGAAGTCAGGACGCGGACATCAGCAAGATTAGCGCGAATGTTGATTTACTTATTTTTGAAGACGGAACCATTTCTGGGCCGGTGAGCTTGCATCAATCGCAGGTGCTCTTCGGCGCGTACTTAGGCGCGAGGGGAGATGCGGACGAAGGAAAATTTGTGACGCGCGTCCCGGTAGGATCAGATACTGCCGGCGATCCGATTACGATTGAGAACGAGCCTCTGCCGCTGCAATTCAGCGGGATTATTGAGCGGGGCGATTCTGGCAAAGCGAACCTTGTTATTAGAGCCGTGAATAAAGGCGATGTCGCTGTGCTCGGATACGTTTTCAAGATTTCGTTTTACGATCACGCGACGGGAGCGTTCGTACGGTCAGTCACAACGAAAGCGGTCTCGACCAATCCGTTGCCGCCGGGAGGAATCTGGCACTCGATTGGGCGCAGACTATCGGTTTCTTCTGACGGCGAGTTCGACACTTACAAAGTTTCTGTTGATATGGTGCAACTCGCGAACGGCAAGTTGCTGGGACCGCGCCGTTCAGCGGAATCGTATGAAGTGTCCGGAATGATCAACGTCGTCATTGGCAGACGAACGCTGGCTGATGGAACGGCGTCGGTGGCCAACTTCTAAACGAAGATACAACTTCTAAACGAGCGGCTCGTTCCATTCCTCGAGAACAGATTTCAGTTTGCCGATGAACTGGTGCGCCGTTGCGCCATCTACCACGCGATGATCGTAGCTCAACGTTAGATAGACCATCGAGCGAATGGCAATCGCATCGTCAATCACGACCACGCGTTTTTGAATCGCGCCGATGCCGAGAATCGCCACGTTCGGCTGATTGATTACCGCCAGACCCATCAAGCCGCCGTAAATTCCGGGATTGGTAATTGCGAAAGTTCCTTCCTGCACTTCTTCGGGCTTCAGTTTTTTGCTGCGCGCGCGTTCGGCAAGATCATTTATTGCGCGTTGCAGGCCGAGAAAATTCTTTTCTTCGGCGTTTTTCACCACCGGCACAATCAAACCATTTTCGAGTGACACGGCGATGCCCAAATTAATATCTGTGTGCAGAACGATGTTTGTGCCGTCGATGGATGAATTCAGCGTAGGAAATGCGCGCAATGCTTCCACGGCGGCGCGCATAAAGAATGGCATGAATGTGAGTTTCGTTCCGTAGCGCGTCTCGAAATCGTTTTTCGATTTGGCGCGCGCGGTGGACACGGCGGTCATGTCGGCTTCGTCCACGGAATACACGTGTGGCGAGACGCGTTTTGACGCCACCATGTGCTCGGCAA
Source organism: Candidatus Acidiferrales bacterium (assembly GCA_036513735.1). Taxonomy (GTDB): domain Bacteria; phylum Acidobacteriota; class Terriglobia; order Acidiferrales; family UBA7541; genus DASTCZ01. Next base: position 61 of record DATBYL010000026.1, on the reverse strand, counting down.
TTTTCTGCCGCATCGTGGACATCGGCTGCACTGTGTATTTGCCGAAGTACATTCGCTCGCG
>DATBYL010000025.1:0-5837 GCA_036513735.1 Candidatus Acidiferrales bacterium | reverse complement strand
AGCTTCGCGAACGGCAATGCGCGCGGCGCGTCAATCTTGATCACGGCAAGGTCAGTCTCCACGTCTACGCCAACCACCTTCGCCTCATATTTCGTCGGGTCGCCTTCGAGAGTTACCTGAACTCGCGTCGCCTGATCTACCACGTGATTGTTGGTCAGGATGAATCCCTTCGAGTCCACAATAATTCCGGAGCCGAGGCTCCTCTCCGAGCGGTCCTCATCACCCTGATCCGGATTGCCATCGAAAAATTTATTGAAGAAATCGTCCATTGATGGATCGTCGCCCTGCGGACTGCCACCCTTCGGACGCGCTTGGCTACCCGGCCCCTGAGGCGTTATGGGCGTGCGGCGCATCTGTACGCGTGGCGGCGCCTGCATCACCTGCGTGCTTGAAATATTCACAACGGCGGGACCAACCTTGGTGACAATTCCCGAAAATGTGTTGGACATTATAACCGGATCGGGTACCGCAAGCGTTTTCACGTTTTCATACGTAGCGTGACTCGCGCCTGCGCGATCCGAAATCACACTCCCGATTAGTATTCCCACTCCCAGCGTCGCCGCAACCAAAAGCGCCGCTACACCTCTTCGAGTTCTTGACCAGTTCACCAACCCTCGAAATTGCATTCCCATTTCTGACTCCTCCTGATTGTGTCCGAGTCCAGCCCGGATTATACACCCCTCTAAGCACCCACAGCATTAGACGGTTAAGAAGATTTTACGTGAGCATTAACTGGACGGGTGCGGCGCGCACGTGCTGGCTTTCGCACGCTCCTCTTCCACCTACTAGGATGTAAAAACGCGCCAATACGTTGCGTCAAAGTTTTTTCTGCTAGAATTGAAGTGGAGCTTCGCGAATATGCCATTGCGCACCATGTATCAAAAAATTTGGGACTCGCACGTCGTCAACGAGCCCGCCGGACAGCCCGGCCTTCTTTATATCGACCGCCACTTAATTCACGAAGGCACTTGCCCCCAGGCCTTTGCCGGACTGAAAGCGACCGGCCGCAAAGTTCGCCGCCCTGATTTGACCTTCGCCGTAATGGATCACTCGGTTCCCACAATCACCAAAGATCGTTTCCTTCCGATTGTTGATCCGGACGCCGCCGCTCAATTTGACGCGCTCACCGAAAATTGCCGCGAAACGGGCGTGCGGCTTTTTGACATGCATAGCGCGAATCAGGGAATCGTTCACATTATCGGTCCCGAACTCGGCATCACTCAGCCGGGCCTCACCATCGTTTGCGGGGATAGCCACACCTCCACTCACGGCGCATTCGGCGCGCTCGCCTTCGGCATCGGTACCAGCGAAATTGAACACGTTCTCGCCACCCAGTGCCTTTCGCAATTTCGCTCGAAGACGACCCACGTTGTCGTAAGCGGAAAACTTCATCCCGGTGTCACCGCGAAGGACATCATCCTCGCCATCATCGGAAAAGTTGGCATCGCCGGCGGCAATGGACACGTTTTTGAATATGGTGGCGCCGCAATTCGCGCGCTTTCCATGGAAGGCCGCATGACCATTTGCAATATGTCCATCGAAGGCGGCGCACGCGCAGGAATGGTCGCGCCCGACGAAACAACTTTCGCCTATCTCGAAGGCAAGCCTTTCGTTCCGCGCGGAAAAGAATTCCAGGAAATTGTCGCGCAATGGAAAATGTTGCCTACCGATGAAGGCGCGCAGTACGACGAAGTTATCGAGCTGGATGGCGACGCGCTCGCGCCTCAAGTCACCTGGGGCACAAATCCCGGAATGGTTTCAGCCGTCACCGGCAGCATTCCTTCGCCCGAATCATATTCCGATCCCGACCAGCAGCATGGCGTCGAACGCGCGCTCGAATATATGGGCCTGAAGGCAGGCACGAAACTTGTGGATGTCAACGTCGACCGCGTTTTCATCGGTTCCTGCACCAATTCTCGCATTGACGATCTCCGGATCGCCGCAAAAGTTGTGGCGGGAAAACACATCGCAAAAAATATCAAGGGCGCGCTGGTAGTTCCCGGATCGCGTCCGGTAAAAGTTCAAGCCGAAAGAGAAGGTCTCGACAAGATTTTCACCGCTGCCGGATTTGAATGGCGTGACGCCGGTTGCAGCATGTGCATCGGTATGAATTACGACGTGCTTCCTTCCGGCGAACGCTGCGCCAGCACTTCCAATCGAAATTTTGAGGGGCGTCAGGGAAAGGGCGGACGCACTCACCTCGTCAGCCCGATGATGGCCGCAGCAGCCGCCATCGCCGGACATTTTGTCGACACGCGCAATCTGGATTCGTCGCGCTAAGAGATTTACTAGGAGAATTGCATGCAAGCTTTTGTACAACACACCGGACTCGTCGCCGCGCTGAATCGCGTAAACGTAGACACCGACCAAATGATTCCCAAGCAATTTCTGAAAGCCTTGACGCGCCAGGGATTCGGCCGCGTCCTCTTCTACGATTGGCGATATTTGCCCGGAGAAAAACCGAATCCGGAATTTGAACTGAACGCGCCGCGTTACAAAGGCGCTTCCGTTTTATTGGCGGGCGCAAACTTCGGCTGCGGCTCCAGCCGCGAACATGCTCCCTGGGGCATCCTTGATTACGGATTCATCAGCATCATCGCGCCAAGCTACGCCGATATTTTCTACAACAACTGTTTTAAGAATGGAATTTTGCCGGTCACGCTTTCGCAGGAGAAAGTGGACGAGCTTTTCAAGCGTGCCGAAAATAATGTCGGCTATAAACTCACCGTGGATTTGCCGAGCCAAACCGTTTCCGATTCTACCGGACTAAGATATTCCTTCGATGTGGATCCCTTCCGCAAGGATTGTCTGTTAAGAGGACTCGACGATATCGGACTAACGCTGCAACACGAACCCGATATCACTGCCTATGAAAAGAAAGCCCATCCGCACGTTTCGCAATTCGCGCCAGTGGATATGAAGGGCCCGCAGCCGCAGAACTAAGCGATCTTTTTCAGTTTATCCAGTGGTCGCGCGTTTCCGTCCCGACGCTCTGCTTTCAATCTGCCGAAACTTCTTTCGCGGACGCTTGCTCCCAATCACTCGCAACGGCTTCTCCACCAACATCGCCTCGCGCAAAATTCGATTCAATCGAGTCTGATATCCCGCGCCCTTCGAGCGAAGCCATGCGAGCACGTCTACGTCAATCCGGATGGTCAGCGGAGTTTTCCGCGGCACGTAAAATTTCCCCATGATTGCACTACTCCAGTCAGTAATTTCAGGAGCGTCTGAGAGGTCGATATCGTCGTCGCTCATCGCTGCAAGCGCTCGCAATTCTCGCTCCGCACTCTTTGAAAGCGTCCTAGGAATTCCTGATACTCTCTTCATATCCCCTTCTTTCTCACGGTGTAGCTTTTCGCGCCGTAATAATTCGAATTAGCTCATCGCCATCCAACTCCGTTCGCGTGTGAACCACATACAGAATAACGACTCCCGTTGCGACGCCGATAGTTGCCCACCGCTCTTCGTCGCCACCATCTACCTGAATAAAGGTCACGTAATGCGGATCGGCAAAAACACGACGCGCTCTTCCAAAGCTGATTCGGTGCTTAACAATGTTTTGCTTGTTCTTGTTCTCATCCCACTCAAACTTCATCTGTAACCACCAATACGTTACTACAGAAGTGTATGTACACGCAATGAAGGTATCGAGAAGTCCATGTAGCCTTACGGATTCGGAGACTCCGCCGCCACGGGCGCCCCACCCTTCATCTCCGCCACCAAAATTCCCGCCAAAATAAGCACCGCTCCGCTAAGCGCTTTTCCCGAAAGCCTTTCGCCCAACCAAATATACGAAGTCACTCCCGCGAACACCGGCTCCAAACTAAAAAGTATCGCCACATGCGAGGGTGAAGTGTGCTGCTGCGCCCAAATCTGAATTGAAAATGCGAGTGCAGTAGCGAAAACCGCAGTCACCACAACCGCAATCAGCACCGCTTCACTCGGATGAAACTTCGCCGCCTCTAAATGACCCAACGACGCCACCGGAATCGCCGCGAGCGCCAGCGCCGCCGTCATCGCAATCTGAAAAAACGTCAGCGCTCCCACCGAATGTTTCGGGCTGAAATGTCCGACGCACACAATGTGAATCGCGAAAACGATGGCGCAGCAGCCCACCAGTAAATCTCCGCCGTTCAGCCGCCCCAGCCCTTCGCGTGGCACAGTTAAAAAATACAATCCCACCAGCGCGGCCAGCGCGCCAATCCACACCGTCACTCCAATTTTCGATTTCCAAAATATTCCGTGAAATATCGGCACCAGCACCACGCTCGATCCCGTGATGAAGGCCGCCTTCGATGGTGTCGTGGTAAGAAGTCCTAACGTTTGGAACGCATATCCGCCGAACATCACCAATCCCAGAAAAATTCCCGCGCGAATATCCGATGCGTTCGCTCGCGCAAGAGACCGCCAGAAAATCGCCGCCATCACCATCGCCGCAAGAATGAATCGCACCGCCAGAAACGCGAATACCGACGAATCGGCCAGCGCATTTTTCACCAGCACAAACGTCGCGCCCCACACCAGCGCGCAGGTCGCCAGTGCCAAATCAGCTTTTAGTCGAGTGGACATCTGCCGCGTAGTGTAGAAGCGCTCGCGCCGGCGGGCAAGTATTTGCAGGAAGTTATTTTCGTGAAGCTCGGAATAAAATTACTGGCCGTAAACCACGCGGCCTCCAACAATCGTGTTCAACACTTTCACATTCAAAATATCGCCGGCAGGAATCTTCGTCACGTCTCCAGAAAGCACAATCACATCCGCGAAGAACCCCGGCATAATCAATCCCTTCTTTCCGTCTTCAAATTCCGCATAAGTCGAACCAACCGTGTACGCGCGAATGCATCTGTCCATAGGAATTTTTTCCTGCGGCTGCCAACCGCTGGCCGGAGTTCCATCCGGCAATTGCCTCGTAACACACGCATGAATTCCGCGCATCGGGTTAATCACTTCCACCGGCCAATCCGTCCCGAAAGCCAATCGCACTCCGTGATCCAACATCGTCTTCCACGCGTATGCGCCCTTAATTCGCTCCGGCCCCAATCGTTTTTCCGCCCACCGCATATCCGTCGTCTGATGCGAAGGCTGCATTGAAGCGATCACTTTCAACGAAGCGAATCGCGCGAAATCATCAGGCGCAACAATTTGCGCGTGCTCAATTCTGTCTCGACGATCCCGTTCGCCATTTGCCGCAACGACCGCCGCGAACGCATCCAGCGCCACACGATTACCGCGATCTCCAATCGCATGAAATGCAATTTGGAATCCCGCCTTATCGCGTTCGATGGACATTTTATTCAAATCATCCGGATGCGATTCCAATATTCCGCTATTCTTCGGATCATCCGAATAAGGAGCGAGCAGCGCAGCCGTACCAGTTCCCAGCGCGCCATCCATAAATCCCTTCAGCGCACCAGTTTTCAGCCAAGGATCGGTCGTGCCGCCTTCCGTCCGCATCTGTTGCAACTTATCGAGTGGCGCATCAAACGGTAGCCATTCCGTAATCCGCGCCGTCAACTTCCCTTCCTTCTTCAATTCGCCGTACGCAAGAAAATCCGCCCACGAAGAATTATCCTGCATTGACGTGACGCCGTTCTGCGCCGCTTCGGCCAACGCCAGTTCAATTCCCTTCTTCTGCTGTTCAGCAGTTACGTCAGGAATTTTTCGCCCAACAAGTCCGTATGCCGAACCTTCCTTCAACATTCCATCCGGTTGCCCTTGTGCGTCGTGCTCAATTTCTCCGCCCGGTGGATTCGCCGTCGCCGCCGTAATTCCAGCCAACTCCAGGGCCTTGGAGTTCGCCACTGCAACGTGCCCCGAAATATGTGTAAACAGCATCGGAT
>DATBYL010000024.1:0-10178 GCA_036513735.1 Candidatus Acidiferrales bacterium | reverse complement strand
CGTGGACACTTGTCGCGCTGATTCACGCATATGGGCCGGCGGACGTGCCGCGGCTTTCCGAAACTACTGTGAATGCGCGCGCGCTTTTCTTCGCGCTGGGAATTGCGCAAATCGCTGGGATTCTGGCGGGGCTGTGGCCGTCGCTCGGGTCGAGTCGCGTGCAACTGATCGCAGCATTGCGCTCGGAAAGTCCGACAGGTACGGGACGGTTGTCGCAACGCGGGCGGCGTTTGCTGACCGTCGCAGAGATTGCGCTGGCGTTGATACTTGCGATTTGCGCGGGCGTGGCGATACGCAGTTTGCACGACACGTTGAAAGTAGATTTGAACTTCCAGGCAGAACAAGTGCTGACGATGCGCGTGTCTCCAAGTTTACCGAAAAAGGCAACGCGCGCCGACGGCGCTGCGCTTCGCCATAAGATTCTGGAGGAGATGCAGGGACTGCCGGGGCTGGTTGCCGCTGCCGAGGTTCAGACACCGCCGTTCAGCCGTCAAAGTGGTGGCGGATTGTACCTCGATATTGACGGCAAACCTGGGGCTGCGTTCGCCGAAATAGAATTTGTGGACGGAGATTATTTCGCGGCCTATGGACTACCCTTGTTGGCCGGCCGGGCGCTAACACAAACGGACACCGAGAAAACAGAACCGGTTGTGGTGATCAATGAGACGCTGGCGAAACTGTACGGTGGTCCGGCAAACGCTATCGGCAAGCAATTGCACGTGGAAGGTCCGCGCGAGACTTGGAAAATCGCCGGGGTGGTTCCCGAAGCCCGCGTCTCCGGGGCAATGACTGTGCCGACCGGGCAGGTCTTTTTTCCATTTGACCAAATTCCCCAGCGACGGCCAGTCGCCGATCTGACGATTCTGGTGCGCGTAACTGGCAACCCTGCCGGGCTTGAGAAGGAAATTCGGAAACGGCTGGCGCTCGTAGTGAGCGACTCTCCGGTATTTCAGGTGCGGACGCTTGACGCAGTGGTGCTGGATTCTGTGGCAACGCCGAGATTCAACAGCAAAGCGCTGGCGGCATTTGCGGGCGTCGCGATACTGCTGGCGCTGGTGGGAATTTACGGAGTAGTTGCTTTTTCCGTGACGCAGCGCACTCATGAGATTGGCGTGCGCATGGCGCTTGGTGCATCGCCCGCGCAGATCTTGCGGCTGGTGATCGGCGAAGGCATGAAGCTTGGCGTCATGGGAATTGCCGTTGGACTGGGGATTATTCTGACACTGCAGAAACTTATCTTGAGTTTAATTTTTGGCGTGAAAGTTTTTGATGCGACTACGCTGGTGATTGCGTCAGCGGTGCTGCTGGGCGCGACCTTGCTAGCCTGCGCGGTGCCTGCGCGGCGGGCTAGCCGGGTACATCCGACGGTGGCGCTGCGATATGAGTGAGGGTTGATCCGTTCACGGGTCCAGGTTATTTTTGAGAAAACGAGCTGGCTTTTTCTTGCCGGCAGAATCAATTGTGAATTAAGATTTCGCGCACGCGAAATTTTCGAGATCGGATCTCCATGAAATTCAGAAGATTAGTGTTCTTCACAGCGGCCATTTTTCTGTCCTTCGCTGGCGGGCTTTCGGCGCAGACAACACCGGGGGCGGAGTATCTGATTCCATTTCCGGCCTACAACATTATCGGCAATGTTTATTTCGTCGGGACGCAAAGCCTGGGAGACTTTCTGATTGTGACGCCTGAGGGAAATATCCTGATTAATTCCGGCCTTCAGGAAAATGTGCCGCTGATTCAGCAAAGCGTGGAGAAACTGGGATTTAGTTTTAAGGACATCAAGATATTGCTGCTCAGCCAGGCGCATAACGATCATGACGCCGGCAATGCCAGGGTGAAGGAATTGACTGGCGCAAAATATATGGTGATGGACACGGATGTGCCGGTGGTGGAATCGGGCGGCAAAGCGGATTTTTATTACAACGATTCGACGGATCTTCCCGCGGATGAAAAAGCGTTGATCCATTATCCGGCGGCGAGAGTGGATCGCGTGCTGCACGACGGAGATACGGTGGAACTTGGAGGAACAGTGTTAACGGCGCATCTGACTCCGGGGCACACGAAAGGATGCACGACGTGGACGATGCGCGTGCAAGACGGCGGCAAGACTTACGATGTGGTGATCGTCGGCGGCGTGAGCGCGAATACAGGCTACGAATTTTTCAACAACGTGAAGTATCCGAAGATGGCGGCGGATTTCGAGAAAACATTTCGCGTGTTGAAGTCACTTCCCTGCGATGTGTTCCTTGGCGCGCACGGAGGTTATTACGATATGGAAGCGAAGTATGCGCGGATGAAGGACGGCGGAGCGAATCCATTTATTGATCCGGACGGATATAAGAATTTTGTGGCGGAGCACGAAAAAATTTTCCTGGCGGAGTTGGCGCGGCAGACGGCGGCAGCGAAGTAGTAAGGGCGTTTTGATTTTCGGGCGCGGCGGCGTATTATTGGTGCGGAAACAGTTGTCCGTACGACAACATCACGCTGGATGGGCGCTGGGGCAAGCAATCTTCCGAAGGCAGCATCTATCTGGGAAATATCCGGGCGGTCAGATTTGAAGCCGGGCTGCGCTTGGACGCATCAGATGTACCGCTGGCACGAGATCGAAAGTCACGCAAAATAAAAAGGAGAATCAGGAATGAATATTTTCCGCACGACTAAGGGTCGAGTTATTTTGTCCGTCGCGCTGGGACTGGCCATGCTGGTGATGGTGATGCCCGCGCTGCACGCCGCTCTTGCTGATGACGCCGCACCGATGCCCGCAGTTGGACAGCAGGCGCCGGATTTCAAATTGAATTCGCAAGAAGGTACGCCCGTCAGCCTGCACGATTACAAAGGCAAGTGGGTGATTCTCTATTTTTATCCGAAGGACATGACGCAGGGCTGCACGATTGAAGCACACGGTTTTCAACGCGATTTGGCGCAGTATGATGCGAAGGGCGCGGTGATTTTGGGCGTGAGCGTGGATTCGGTGGATTCGCACAAAGAATTCTGCGCGAAGGATAGTTTGACGTTCAAATTGCTCTCCGATACGAGCCATGAAGTGGTGACGAAGTATGGTTCGATCGGCGGCGGAAAAATGCCGGACGGCACGCCGGTGGTATACGCGCAACGAAATACGTTCCTGATTAATCCGCAGGGCGTGATCGTGAAGGTTTACACCAAGGTGAATCCGACTCCGCACAGCGAACAGGTGCTGGCGGATTTGACGGCGGCGCAGACGAAGTAACTCGAAGTAAGAATATTTTTGGATTGGGAACTGCCCTATTGGCCCGAAGTTTCGGGCTGGTAGGGCAGTTTTTTATTTGGGGAGGAGACATTTCCTTGTGGAGAAAGAGCGGCCCACCCGAAGGTGGCCCCTACAAAAACGTAGAGCTTGCGTGGTGCGAAGGTCGGGAATATGATTCCGCGCAGTTAATCGAAGTGGGTAGTATGTGATTCCGTAATCTGAAACTCTGCGCTTTATTTCTCCCGGACAGCCGAAGCGAAAGAGGCGATTTGGTGGCGGGGACTCAGCAATCGTGGCCCGGCGATGGGCGCGTTGGCGACTACCAGATTTTGGAAGTCGTGGGCGCGGGCGGAATGGGTGTGGTGTACAAGGCGCGCGATCTGAAACTGGAGCGCGTTGTTGCGCTGAAATTTCTTCCACAAGAGCCGGTTGTCACTGAAAAAGAAAAGGAACGTTTCCGAAAAGAAGCGAAAGCTGCATCAGGGCTTGACCACATCAACATCGGAGTAATCCACGGGCTGGAACAAACGCCGGACGGGCGATTATTTATCGTGATGGCGTTTTATGAAGGCTCGACCGTCGCGCAGAAAATCCACGAAGGGCCTGTGCCAATATTTGAAGCGGTGGAAATTGCTTCGCAGATGGCTGCCGGACTTGCCGAAGCGCACGCACACAACATTGTGCATCGCGACATTAAACCTTCCAACCTTATTCTGACGATCCATGGTGTGCTGAAGGTGGTGGACTTCGGTCTGGCGTTAGTGCTGAGCGCGGAAACTTTTTCGCAAAGCGTTGGGATTGCGGGAACGGTGGCGTACATGTCACCGGAGCAGGCGCGGGGCGCGGAGGTGGATCACCGAACGGATATTTGGAGCGCCGGAGTTGTATTGGCGGAAATGTTGACGGGCAAACATCCGTTCCAGCGCAATTCCCTGCCGTCGGTGATGGCGGCGATCGTGCAGGATCCGCCGGCGCAACTGGAAGGCGTGCCTCCACAATTGCAGCGCGTCGTGTTGCGCGCGCTGGCGAAAGATGCGGACAAGCGATATCAGAGTTGCAAGGATATGCTCGCGGATTTGCATGCGGTGAAATCGGAAGGAGACGCGACGACACTCGGCGTCGGTTCGCGCGAGCTTGCGAAATACGCGAAGGACGCCGCGGGAGAAGTGCGTCGAGATTCGGCGCCGCAGGTTCTACGCCGCTGGTGGATTGCGACGCCGCTGGCGATTTTGTTGCTTGCCGTCGTGGCGATGGCAATTCCTTCGTTGAGAGAGCGGATAACATTCGCGCTTTTCGGAATGAGTGAAGAGCATCTGGTAATTCTGCCGTTTGAAAATGTTGGGAACGATCCGGCGAACGAAACTTTGAACGATGGGCTGATGGATAGCATGACGGCGAGACTTTCCAATCTGGAAGAGAGCCAATCGTCATTGTGGGTGGTGCCGGCGAATTTTGTGCGGCAGAAAAATGTGAATGATCCAGCTGCGGCGCGTCGGACATTTAAGGCGACGCTGGCACTGCAAGGCAGCGTGACGCGAACTCCGCAAGATGTGCGGATGAGATTCAGCCTGGTCGACACGCGGAGCCTTGCGAAATTGGATACGGAAAATTTGGTGGACAAGAATGGCGATCTTTCGGCGCTGGAGAATCGTGCGATCACGAAAATCGCGTCGCTGATGCATGTTTCGGCGGCGAATTTGAACTCGACGCACCGGCCGGCGCCGTCCGCATACGAAAATTATCTGAAGGCGCTGAGTTACGTGGAGCGATACGACAAACCGGGGAATTTAGATTTAGCGATTGGCGAACTGGAAAACGCGGTGACGACTGATCCGGAATTCGCATTGGGTTTTGCGGAAGAATGCGAAGCGTACCGCTTGAAATTTGCGCTGGATCGAAATACGCAGTGGCTCGATTCGGCCTCCGCGAAATGCAAACGCGCGTTGGACATCGATAACAGGCTGCCGATGGTTTATGTGACGCTGGGAAAATTGCATTCGAGCGAGGGGAAGGACGATCTTGCGTTGCAGGAATTTCAGCAGGCGTTGGCGCTGAATCACCACGATGCCAATGCGCTGGCCGGAATGGCCGCGGCGTACGAACGCATGGGAAGGCTGGCCGAAGCGGAAAAAACTTTTCAAACTTCGGCGAACATGAGGCCGGATTATTGGGACGGCTACAACAGTCTGGGCTCATTCTATTTGCGGCAGCGGAGATTCCCCGAAGCGGTGGCGCAATTCGATCGCGTGATCGAGCTGACGCCGGACAACGCGGCCGGATGGTCCAATCGCGGCGCGTCATATTCAAATATGAAAGAGTATGGAAAAGCGGAGCGGGATCTGAAGCGGTCGATCGAGATTGCGCCAAGCTATGCAGCGTATGTGAATCTTGGCGCGCTGTATTCGGCGCAAAAAGATTACGCGGATTACGCGGCGATGACGGAGAAAGCGCTGCAAATGAACGATAAAGATTTCCGTGTGTGGGCGAATTTAGCGGCGGCTGACAGAATGTTGGGCGAACCGGATAAAGCGAAAGCGGCGTCAACGGAAAAACTGAAGAGATTGGAATTGGCGGTGCTGGCGCAGCCGAAAGATCCGGCGATTCAGGCGTCGCTCGGGATTTCTTACGCGGAACAGAAACAGAAAGAAAAAGCTGTGCCGCATATTGAGGCGGCCGTTGCGCTGGCTCCGACAAATCCGCAAGTTTTGTTGAACGCCGGCGAAGCGTACGAGGATTTAGGCGATCGGCGGCACGCGCTGGAATACGTTCAGAAAAGTTTGAAGAATGGTTACACGGTGGACCGGGTGAAAAATAATCCGGCGTTTAACAATCTTGTTCAGGATCCAAAATTCAGCGCCCAGGCCAAGTAGCTAAAACTAACTGGAGGAATGTTAAATGGCAAAAAAGCAAGCAGCGGCACCACCCAAGATTGTGCCCATTACGATTGATGAGCAGGGCAACGGGCCGGCTAATCCTACGAAGGCGATTTTTGGAGATTTTATCAGGTTCGATAATATAGGTGACACTGACAGAGCCATTTTGTACGCTCTTGATGGATCCAATGCCACGCAGTTCGATCCGCTGTGCGTGATAGTTCCATCGTACTCGTCGGTCACCGTTCTCGCCACGACGGCAAACAATCCTGCGCCCAATTCGACGGCGACGGTCTATTTCAAGATCCGGACAAAAGTGAGAGGCGGGGCGGCGGTGAGAGCGCCCGACGATACTTACCAGGTCATCGTCGGTTCATCACGAAAAAGTAAGCTTCGGAAATGAAGCAGCAATGCACTGACATTCAGTCCCCGGGCCAAGTAAATCCAATTCACGAAAGGAAAAATAAAATGACACAGACAGGAATAGCGCCAACACGCAAAAACATAACTGTGACGATCCGCGAGAACGTACCTAGTGAGCACGCGGTCAAGGCCAATCCGGGAAACACAATCACCTTCATCAATATGGATAGGACGGAAAAGCTTCTGAGGTTCGCGGTGAATGAAAACGGCGTCGAATTTCATCCGATCGGATTGATGCTGCCGCCGGGGCCTGAGGCTGCCGCCACGATTATCGCGGTTGACCCGGAGAATGGCTCCGAGACGTCAACCGCTTATTACACCGTCAGCACGGTCGATAAGAACGGCAAGATTTCGGCCGATCCTGATGACGACACCTATCAAGTGATTGTCGGATCAAGCGTATTCAACCAAAGCTGAAACGCTGTCTTAGAAAATTTTAATCGGGAAGCGACGCTTCCGAGGTGACGCGGAAAGTTATTTTCGCACCGGGAGGAGGAGTTTGTCCGACGCCGGCGATTGGCTGGCCGCCGCCAATCCACAATTCGACCGTGCCGGGCGAGATGTGACGTTTGCCGGCTTCATCGACGACGCTGATTTCGCGATTGTGAAGTGGAATCGTGACGGTGTGCTGTTCGCCTGCCGCCAGATGGACGTGCGTGAATCCGGCGAGCGCGCGAATTGGCGCACCGGTTACGTCGGGATGCGTGATGTAGAGTTCGACGATTTCGTCGCCATCTTTGGCGCCGGAATTTTTCACATCCACAGAAACTTTCACGTCATCGGTTGCGGAGATTTGATCGCGATCGACGCGCGCGTTTGCGTAAGTGAAATTTGTGTAGCTGAGTCCGAAGCCGAACGGATAAAGCGGCACGCCGAAAAAATATCGGTAGGTGCGGCCGGCCATGGAATATTCCTCGAACGGAGGAAGCTGCGCGACGCCGGTGTAAACGGTGACGGGCAGACGGCCGGACGGATTGTAGTCACCAGCCAAAATATTCGCGAGAGCGGTGCCGCCTTCTTCGCCGGGATACCACGCTTCGAGAACCGCAGCGGCATTTTTTTGCGCCCAATTTACAGCGAGCGCGCTGCCGCTGGTCAGCACAACAATCAGTGGCTTCCCTGTTGCGGCCACGGCTTGCAACATTTCCAATTGCGGGCGCGGCAATTCCATATCCACGCGATCGCCGCCGAAAAATCCGGGCGCGCTGGTGCTCATTTCTTCGCCTTCAAGTTGCGGCGTGATACCTACGACTGCGATTACGACATCGGCTTTTTTCGCGGCGGAAACTGCGTCGGACGCCATGTCCGGCGACGACCACAGCAAACGCGCGATTGGATTTCGCGCGGCGTGGTAATACTCCATAACAATTTTATAGGCGTGCGCGCGCTGCAAATGCACGGAGGTCGTGCGAGTGCGCTCAGCGTGCGGATTCCAATCGTCGAGAATTCTTTTGCGATCGAGATACATTCGGAAACCGTCCGCCGCGGCGCCGCCCAGCAAATAATCTCCATCAACTGGCGCGACGAGTTCGCCCGTCCAACGAACTGAATACAGTTGGCCGGTTAATCCCGGAGCAGGAGTAACTCCGCGCCAATCGAAATTTACTTGCGCATCGATGCGCGTTGTCGCGGGTTCACCTTGCAAATTCGGATTGTTGAAATATTCTGCTTTCAGGCCGGGCTGCGAATTTGCGCCGCCGGTTCGCAGCGCGCCCGGTGGAATCGGAATGGAATTTGTTTCTGTCAGCGGACTTCCCGCCGCGTAAATTACATTCGCATTTGCGAATCGCTTACGGATTCCTTCGAGTGGCGTGGTGGAGCTGGAAGGAGTGCCATTGTAATTTCCGAGCAGAATGGCAGGCAGATTCGCCGTTGGGCCGATGACCGCAATTGTTTTCACGGTCGATGCGAGAGGCAAAGTATTGTGATCATTTTTCAGAAGCACGATGGATTCACGCGCGGTTTGCAAAGCGAGTGCACGATTCGCGGCGGTGTCATTATCCGCGAGCGAGAGTTTTGACCACGGCACCATTTCCGGAGGATCGAACATTCCTAGTCTGAAGCGCGCCTCGAAGAGACGCTTTACGGAACGATCCACGTCGGCCACGCTAAGCAGACGATCGCGAACGGCGTCGCCAACTTCGCGATATTCAGAACCGCAACTGAGATCGTCACCGGCTTTCACTGCCAGCGCGGTGGCTTGCTGAAGCGTTTGCGTGTATCCGTGCCCCTGATAAATATCGTCCACGGCGCCGCAATCGGAAACCACGTAGCCCTTAAATCCCCAGGAATTTCGCAGCGTGTCCATCAGAAACGGACTGGCGCAGGCCGGCGTGCCGAGAACGGAATTGTAGGCGCACATCACGCTATCGGCTTTGCCTTCCATAATTGTTGCGCGAAAGGCGGGAGAATATGTGTCGGCGAAGTCGTGCGGCGAAACGGGCACGTCAAAATGATGGCGCAAAACTTCTGGGCCACTGTGAACGGCATAATGTTTCGGCGTGGAAATAGCTTTTAAGTAGCGCGCGTCGTCACCTTGCAATCCCGTGACGAACGCGACGCCAATTCGCGCGGTGAGAAATGGATCCTCGCCATAAGTTTCCTGTCCGCGGCCCCAGCGTGGATCGCGAAAAATATTAATATTGGGCGACCAGAAAGTGAGTCCGAAATAGCGCGCAGTATTCCCATGGGCGATTGCA
Source organism: Candidatus Acidiferrales bacterium (assembly GCA_036513735.1). GTDB lineage: Bacteria > Acidobacteriota > Terriglobia > Acidiferrales > UBA7541 > DASTCZ01. The sequence continues at coordinate 954 of DATBYL010000024.1, read as the reverse complement.
TCAATATATTTGGCGCGGGCTTCGGTGGAGATCACGTCGGCAACGCGATGGATGAGGTCGGTGTCCCAGGTAGCGGCAAGTCCGATGGCCTGCGGAAAGACAGTGGCGTTTCCGGCGCGCGCAACTCCGTGCAGCGCTTCATTCCACCAGTTGTACGCGGGAATTCCCAGGCGCGGAATTGCAACGGCGGCGTCCTGCATTTGCGAAGCTTTTTCGTCGAGCGTCAGACGCGAAACAAGATCGTTGACGCGCTGATCGAGTGGCAAACTCGGATCGAGATATGGCGGCTTCGGTGCAGGCGCAGGAGTCTGCGCAAGCGCCGGAATAAAAACCAAAAATGCAAAAATTGCCGATTGCGCGACGGCGCGACGCATCGAGATGCGGTTGGCGCGTTTGAATTGCTTCATGGCGCGAGATTATGCACCAGAAATGAAGCAGCGGCGAGAATCAATTGCGAAAAAACCCGCGCCCGGATTTTATTCCGGGCGCGGGTTTCACATCGTGAAAAATTAATTTCGGTGCAAGTGGTTAGGAAATAGTGCCGTCGGCTGGTTCCGGCGTGCCCGAACCAGTTCCCTGCGGCGGACGAGGTCCGCGTCCACCTCGACCCGGACCACCATTCGGTCCACCGGGGCCGCCCATTCCGGGGCGCCGCTGTTGCATCAGCGTTTTCAGTTTTGCTTGCTGATCCGGAGTGAGCGCGGTCTTCATGTCCAGCTGATGATGCACACGAGTTTGTTCCTCGCCAAGTTGCGCCACGCTGATGTCGGCAAGTTTCTTATCGATCGCGGCGCGGTCGGGCTTGTCAGCGGACATCAACTGATTCAATTCCATGTGCGCCACCTGAAGTTTGGCGCGATTCATCACGCTGGCCTTCTCGAAATCCACATTCTGCTGACGGATTTTCGCGGCCTGATCGGCGGTGATGCCGAGCTTCTCGCGCATGTCTGGATT
>DATBYL010000023.1:0-5200 GCA_036513735.1 Candidatus Acidiferrales bacterium | reverse complement strand
CGCGTGAAGCTCGAACGCATGTTCATGTTTCTATTCGTTTTTCTGATTGCCGCCTGCATCGGCATGGCGCAGGAATATACCATTCGCGTTTTCATGCACAGCGCCAGATTTTATCTGGTGGTCATGCTCATCGCTCCCATCTGGATGGCCACCATCACCGTCGCCGCAAAATCGAAATGGGCCGCCACGATTATGACCGGCTCATACGCGATCGTGCATCTTTGCTTCACGCTGATCTTTCCGCTGGTTCCAGCGCAGCCGAAACTTGGCCCGGTCTATCAGAATGTCACGCATCTCGTTCCGCCGGATTTTCCGCTGCTTCTTATTGTCGGAGCAATCGCTATTGACCTGGTGCGGCGTTACATCACCACATGGAATCGCTGGGCGCAAGCCGCAATCATCGGCGTTGCGTTTTTCGCCGCGTTCGTTGCTGCGCAATGGCCGTTCGCGAATTTTCTGATGTCTCCCGCTGCGCACAACTGGTTTTTCAATTCCGGGAATTATCCGTACTTCATTCCGTCAACATCGCCATGGGTACGCAACGTCTACGTTTACACGGATAACACTTCGCAACATTTTTGGATTTTCATGGCCATCTCCGTGATGGTCGCAATGTTCATGACGCGCGTTGGACTCGCCTGGGGCGATTGGATGCGCCGCATTCGCCGATGAATTTCGCTCCGCGCGTTCACCCTCGAAAATCTCGTTCAATAATTACGCGCCTTTCGTTTCTGGCGCTCGCGATTATTTTGTTCGCGGCTGCTCCTCTCGGCGCTCACGTCGGCAGCCCCGACGTTTTCTACGAAGGCCTCGCCGGCCCCTACCATTTATTTGTCACCGTGCGCGTGCCGCAAGTAATTCCCGGCGTCGCAGAAATTGAAGTGCGTTCCAAATCGAAAGATGTCACTTCAATTCAAGTGGTCCCGCTGCGCCTTACCGGACAAGGCTCAAACGTCGCGCCCGTTCCGGATATCGCCGAGCAATCCAAAGCCGATCCGCAATTTTTCACCGGCACATTGTGGCTGATGGAATCCGGCGCGCTTCAAGTTCGCGTAATGGCCGATGGCGCGCGCGGAAAAGGCGAACTCTCCGTTCCCGTTCCTTCATACGCGCAAACTGTTTTGCCGATGAAGAAGCCTCTCGAAGCCGCGATGATCGTGCTGCTCCTCGTCCTCACCATCGGAATTGTTTCCATCGTCGGCGCAGGTGCCCGCGAAGCGAAACTCGATCCCGGCGCGCAAACTCCGCCGAATAATTCTCGCCGCGCAAGAACAATCATGATCATCACCGCAATCGTCGTCATCGCCGCCGTGTATCTCGGCAGATCGTGGTGGGATTCTGAAGCCGCAAATTATCAGCAAAACGTGAATCACTACAAACCGCCGCGCGCCGTCATCACGTATGACGGTGATGATGGGCTAAAGATTCGAGCTGCAAGCGACGATCCCGATTGGCCGGGTACTCTCGATCTGTCGCATGTAATTCCAGATCACGGCCATTTGATGCATCTTTTTCTGGTCGGCTCGCCCGATATGACTTCGATGTTTCATCTGCACATGGACAGGATCTATCGCGGCCAGTTCGATGATTCGTTCCCCGCAGTTCCGGCGGGGCATTACCATGTGTTTGCCGACATTGTAGATCGCCGGGGCTTTCCGTGGACTCTCGTTGGTGAACTCGATCTGCCGCACGATATGCAAGAATGCGGAGGTTGCAAGCCGATGCCAGGCGTCGGCGTCGGAGACACTTCCGGTTGGACCGGTCCTCCACTAACGCCATCTTCCGCCGCCGCAAATTCCACAACCGCCCAAACTCCCGACGGCACAAAAATAATCTGGCAGCGCCCACCTGGTCCGCTAAAATCCGGCGTAGCAACGCAATTTAAATTCATCGTCCAGGATAAAAACGGAAATCCCGTCACAGACATGGAACCCTACATGGGCATGGCCGGTCACGCGGAATTCGTACGCAGTGACATGTCCGTCTTCGCGCACGTTCATCCCGCAGGCTCAGTTTCAATGGCCGCTCTGGATTTAGCACAACAAGGATTGCCGGGCGTCAGCCCATCAATGGAAATGCAAGGAATGTCGATGCAGGGAACTGCGATGCCAGGAATGTCAGCGGACGCGCCGGCTAAAGCCGCGCTGATACCAGCAGAAGTCAGTTTCCCTTACGGATTTCCCAAGCCGGGCGACTACAGAATTTTCGTCCAAATCAAACGCGCAGGACAAATCCAAACCGCAGCCTTCGACGCGCACGTAGAATAATTCGCAGAAATTTTCAGCGCGCTAATTCACAGTCCGATTCACAACCGCCGCGATCTGTTTCACCTCGCCCACCAACCGCGCAAACTCATCCGGCAAAATAGATTGAATCCCATCCGAAAGCGCATGATCCGGATCGTTGTGCACTTCCACCAAAATTCCATCCGCGCCAACAGCAATCGCAGCCCGCGAAAGTGGCAAAACTTTATTGCGTCGACCAGTTCCGTGGCTCGGATCCACCAGAATCGGCAAATGGCTCAAGCGTTTCACCGCCGGCACCACCGTCAAATCCAAAGTATTGCGGGAATGGTCCGCAAACGTCCGCACGCCGCGCTCGCACAAAATCACATTGTAATTGCCTTCGGACATCACGTATTCCGCGGCCATCAGGAATTCGTCCAGCGTCGCCGAAAGTCCGCGCTTCAATAACACCGGCTTTTTCGCTCGTCCCGCGCGCTTCAATAAAGAAAAATTCTGCATGTTGCGCGCACCAATCTGAATCACGTCCGCATATTTCTCCACCAGATCTAAACTTTCGTTATCAATCGCCTCGGTAACAATTCCCAATCCATACTGATCGCGAACTTCGGCCATAATTTTCAGTCCCGGTTCGCCCAATCCTTGAAAATTGTAAGGAGAAGTGCGCGGCTTGTACGCGCCTCCGCGAAAAAGATGAGCGCCCGCGGCGGAAACATGCTTCGCAATGGTCAGCGCCTGATTGTGCGTTTCAATCGCGCAAGGCCCTGCAACAATCACAATTGACTTGCCGCCAACTTCCACAGTACCCGCAGGAGTCGGAATCCTAATCACCGAATCGTCTTCCTTCACATCGCGGCTCACCAATTTGTATGGCTTGCTGACCGGAATACACTCAATCACTCCGGACATCGCCTCAATCGTGCCCATGTCCACAACGCCGGAATTTCCGGTGATGCCGATAGCCGTGCGCAGTGTGCCCGGAATCGGATGGGCCTTCATGCCCGCGGCTTCAATGCGCGCGCAAACGGCGCGAACTTGTTCTTCTGTGGCGTGCGCATCCATTACAACTAGCATTTCATCTCCCCCAGGAATTTATTATCGTGAAGCCCGAAAATTCCGCGCGGACTTCCTACCAACCTCTACAATATCAGCGGAGAAACAAGTTTACTGTATTCGCCAATGCATCGGCAAATTCAGCGGGTTTCGGAATCGGAGGCGTAACGAGGAATACGTCATGGAGAAATTGGAAGGCGCCGGACGAGGGCGCAGACCTTCGCAGCCCGGCGTAAAGAGCCAGCGCGACGGCACGCGGGCTCTGCCTAATGTGGCTTGGTTACGTCGCTGACGCGAAGTCCGGTAAGGTTGTGAAGCAATCCGAATGCATTCAGAACCCACAACACTACAACGATCACGACGACCGCATTCAATATGGACTTGATCGTTCCTTGCATCGGAATGTAGCGATTGATCAGCCACAGCAGAACACCCACCACGATAAGGACCAGCACAATTTGGACTAACGGCATTTAGGAATCTCCTTCTATTTTGAACCAAGAGCCGACGGCGCCCGCTGGAGTGTGAGGAACCTGCGATCTCCAATTGTGTTAAGGCTGCGGCTCTCGGTTTTGTGGCGTCTGAGTTGTTTCCACCTTGATCCTCGTGTTTCAACTTCAAGGCAGCATCGTAGAAGAGGAGGGGAGTGATATCTGTTCATTTCGGCACACCTTGAAATATTGCTCGCCGGGTGTACGCTATTATCGGGCCGGAGGCAAAATGGAAGTTCCGGTCAGATAGATTTCCAAGGAGGATCGCCGTCTATGGCTAAACTAACCGCCGCCACTCGAAAGAAAATCTCGAAGTCGGATTTCGCCGACAAAGCCAACAGGAAATATCCAATCGAGGACGCCGCCCACGCGCGCGATGCTCTTGCCCGGAGTTCTGGAAAGCCGGTACACGCCAAAGTCGTCGCCGCGGTGAAGCGAAAGTTTCCAAAAATAAAAATTAAAAAGTAAAAACATTGACCGCACAAAAAACGTCGAGCGGCGCGCGCGCAGCGAATCCGCCCATGGCCGAATCCAGCAAGCGTCTGGTGCCGTGGCTGATTGCCGTCGCGTTTTTCATGGAATCGCTGGACACGACGATTTTGAATACCGCCGTGCCCACCGTGGCCGCTGCGCTCCACGTCGCGCCGCTCAGCATGAAATCCGTGCTCGCCAGCTACACGCTGAGCCTCGCCGTTTTTATTCCCATCAGCGGATGGATGGCCGACCGCTTCGGCACCCGCCGCGTTTTCGGCTCGGCCATCGGAATTTTCACGCTCGGATCTTTCCTCTGCGGCATCTCCAGCAATCTTCATTTGCTCGTCGCATGCCGCATTTTGCAAGGCTGCGGCGGATCGATGATGGTTCCCGTCGGCCGCCTCACTCTCGTACGCACATTCGCCAAATCCGAACTCGTCCGCGCCATGAGCTTCGTTGCCATTCCCGGATTGATCGGCCCCATGCTCGGCCCAATCGCCGGCGGACTGATCGTCGGATATTTTCATTGGCGTCTAATTTTCTTTTTGAATATTCCGATCGGACTCGCTGGTTTGATCCTGGTCTATATTCATTTGCCGGACTACCGCGAAAAAACAAATCCCCTCGACGTCGCTGGACTAATTCTTTTCGGCTCCGGCGTTGCGTTGCTTTCCTATGTGCTGGAAGTTTTTGGCGAACACACGCTGACGACCGGCGAGATTCTCGGCCTGCTCGCGATTTCCATGCTGCTGCTGACAGCCTACGGACTTCACGCCAGCAGAACCGCGCATCCGATGTTGGATTTAATTTTGTTTAAGATACGCACCTTCCGCGCCTCCGTCGTTGGCAGCTTCGTCACGCGCCTCGGCATCGGCGGCATTCCATTTCTATTTCCGTTGCTGTATCAAGTCGGAATGGGCTTCACGCCGATACAATCCG
>DATBYL010000022.1:0-16179 GCA_036513735.1 Candidatus Acidiferrales bacterium | reverse complement strand
CGCGCGCTGCCAACTCCGGGATCGACAACAACCATATGCACAGTCCGCGCTGGAAAATATTTGTATGCCGCGCCGATGCACAGCGCGCCGTCCAGAACATCGAACGGCACAACACTGTGACAAATATCTACGATTTGAATTTCAGGATGAATGGAAAGTAGAACGCCCTTCAGCGTGCCAACTAAATGGTCGCTCGTTCCGTAGTCAGTGGTGAGAGTAACAATCGGGCCGGGCACTCGATTTCGTCTCCAAGACATTTTACAACCGTCTTGAAATGACGCTACCGGACGCCATACCTGAAGTCAATATAACTTACAGACCGCGTAGCGCAGCAGAAATAGGCCTGCGCGCCGCGCGAATTGCCGGAGGAGTGCCTCCCACAATTCCCATGAAGAGTGCGAAAATCATTCCGGCCGCCAACACCACGGGCGTAATTCGGAATGCGAATGCCAACGAAGAAAAAGTTTGAAAATTTAATGTACTGGTCGTGAATCCATTCAACGGCAACGCACACAAGCACCCGATAATTCCGCCAATCGCGGCGATGATCAACGCTTCGATCATAAAAGAAATTGCGATGCTGCCCGACGTAAATCCCAGCGCGCGAATCGCGGCAATCTCGCGCGATCGTTCCGAAACCGCTGAGTACATCGTATTCAACGCCGCAAGCACCGCGCCAATTCCCATCACGAACGCGATCATCGTTCCAATCGTTTCAATCACTGTCGTCAAAACGCCGGATTGCTTCGCGTAATAATCAATTTCCCGGTCAACGGAAACAGTCATGCGCGGGTCGGCAGTCAGTGTATCTTTCAACGCCTGAAAATCGTCCGGCGAATTCAGCCGCGCCGTCACCGATTGATAGATGTTCACGGGCCGGTTGTAAATTTGATCCAGGATCACCGCGTCGCACCACACTTCCGAATCAAACGCGCTTCCTCCGGAATCGAAAATTCCCACCACTGTCCAAATCCCGCCGTTAAACTTCACCGTGCTTCCGAGATCCAGTCCCACATAAGTCTTCAGCGCATTTTTCCCGACAAATAATTCATTCAATCCTGGATGAAGAAATCTTCCTTCAATGATGTGAACCGTCGGCCGCACTTCGAGCGCTCTCGGCGAGACTCCGCGCACTTGCACGTTCGCGTCCGTGCCCGTCGCCTTCAATGGAAATGGCGCAATCACCACAACTTCAGGACTCACCAACGGCCCGTTTGGTCCGCGCGCAATTCCCGGCGCGGTTTCGATAATGTGAACTTGTTCCAGCGTCACCGAGCCAACCATTTCCGTATTCGATCCCGCGCGCATAATCAGCGCGTTCGATGGCGATCCCGACGAAACCAGCGTGGCCTTAAATCCGCGCGCCATCGCCATCATCGCCACGAATACTCCCACCGTGCCCGCAATTCCAATCACTGCAACAATGGACGAAGTCCATCGCACTCGCACGCTCCGCAAATTGTAAATAACTGGAATCGCCAATTTAAAATTCCCCCATCAAACTTTGGTTAGGCTTTCGTTAAGCTTTCCGAAGCGCGTCCACAACACGCAGACGGCTCGCCGTAATCGCGGGAATTAATCCCGCCAGTCCGCCGATCACCAACGCCACAATCACTCCATATCCTGCTTGCCCCATCGGCAAATAAAATAACGGCAACGCGCTGGGAATCGGACTGCCAAATAAAGTAACCACCTTCGCCGCGCCCAGTCCCAAAATTCCGCCAATCACCGCAATCGAAACCGATTCCGCAATCACGTAAATCAAGATAAAACTGTTCGAGTATCCCAGCGCCTTCAAAATTGCCAGCTCCGGCGTCCGCTCTCGAACCGCAATTGCCATCGTATTTCCGGTCACCAGCAGCAATGTGAAAAATACGATCGCGCCAATCGATAGCATCAAAAATTCAATGTTTCCCGTTTGCTTCGCAAATCCCGCCGCGAACGCCAATTCCGTCGCGCTCTTCGTCTCATACGAAGAATTCGCAAAGGTGTCGTCAATCTTTTTCACAACCTGCGTCGCATCGTCCGGATTATTCAGCCGCACCACGTACCATCCCACCGTATTCTTGTAAAACATCGCGGGACTTTCATTCAAATGATCGTAGTGAAACCAAAATTGCGTCGTGTCGTCCGCTTTCCGCGTGCCTTTGTAAATTCCATCGATATTAAATTCCCAGTTGCCCGTGTAAATCGCGCCTTTCAGCGGTACGCGATCGCCCACTTTCCATCCGAATCGCTTCGCCGTGCCTTCACCTACCACCGCGCCTTCGCGGTCGTTCAAAAAAGTTTTCCATTGATCGTCGGGCACCACATATTCCGGATACATCACGTGCCAGCTTTCCGGATCAATCGCAAACTGCGGAAAGAAATTTTTCTCATCCTGATAAATTCCGCCGAACCACGTCGCATGGGTAATTTCTTTAATCCCGTGAATCACGGTGAGTCGCCCCGCATACGCTTGCGGCAGCGGTTGAATGAACGTAATCCGGTTCATCACAATAATTCGGTCCGCGCCCGCCACTTCCACGCCCTGATTGAACGAAGTACGAATCGTAATCAGCAATCCAAACAAAAACATCGCCACCGCGAACGATCCAATCGTCAGCGACGTGCGGAATTTCTTCCGCAGCAAGCTCACGCGCAACAATCGAAAATATTTCATGCGTGGCTCCCGCTCGTTTGCGCCTCGGCCAGCACTCCCTTATCCAGATGCAAAATCGAATGCGCTCGCTCTGCCGCAAGCGGGTCGTGCGTCACCAGAAGCACAGTTTTCTTGTGGTCTTCCGTGAGCCGCTGCACCAACTCCAAGACTTCGTCCGCGCTTTTGCGATCTAAATCTCCCGTCGGCTCATCGCACAGCAAGAATGTCGGGTCCGTCACAATCGCTCGCGAAATCGCCACGCGCTGCTCCTGTCCGCCAGAAAGTTGCCGCGGATAATGTTTCATCCGGTCCGCAAGTCCCACCAGCGTCAGCGCCGATTCCACATGATTTCGCCGCTCCGATTTGCTCAAGCTGGTCAGCAGCAAAGGCAATTCCACGTTTTGAAACGCCGTCAGCACCGGAATTAAATTGAACATCTGAAACACAAATCCCACGTGCCGCGCACGCCATGAAGTCAATTTCCCGGCCGACATGCTGGTCACTTCATCTCCCGCCACACGAATGCTTCCTTGCGACGGCACATCCAGGCCGCCCATCAAATTCAGCAAAGTAGTCTTTCCCGATCCGCTCGGCCCCATGAACGCCACGAAATCGCCGGCGTCCACGTCAAGATTCAGCCCTTGCAGCACGTGAATTTCTTCGCTGCCCCGGCGATAATTTTTCCCGAGGTTCCGCACGGAAATTAAACTGTTGCTGTTTGCGCCGCCGTCCACTCGCACCATTTCGTTTGCCTCACTGTTTTCGCTGAACTCGCTCGCCATCTTGCAAATCGTCCGGCCCTTTTACGATCACCAAATCGCCCACCGCAATTCCGGAAAGCACTTCCACGTTCGTATCCCGTTTCGCGCCCGTGCTGATCGCGCGCCGCTCGACCACGCCATCCTTATAAATAAAAACCGCGCTGCGTCCACCGGAAACGCGTACCGCCTGCTGCGGCACCAGCGCCAACGCCGCCGATTTCTTTTCGTCCTTCACTTCATCCGGAAGAAACGCAACTTTCACTCCCATGTCCGGCAAAATTCGCGGATCCAAATGTTCAAATGAAATGCGCACCTTCACCGTGCCCTTCACTCGGTCCGCCGTAGGAATCACCGTCCGCACGTGAGAGGGAATTTGCCACTCCGGATATGCATCCAGCGTCGCCATCACATGCTGACCCGGCTTCACACGCGCAATATAGTTTTCGTTCACGTCCACTTCAATCTCGTTTGACGCCATATCCACAATTGTCGCAATGCCCGTGCGAGTAAATCCGCCGCCCGCCGAAATTGGCGAAATCATTTCACCCGGCTGCGCATCTTTGGAAACCACAATCCCGTCGTACGGCGACCGCACCTGGCAATTATCAATATTTTGCTGATCGATTCCGATTTTCGCATTCGCCGCCGACACCTGCACTTTCGCCGACGCAATTTGCGCCTTCAGCCGGTTCACCAAAGTTTGCGCGGTATCCAGCGCTTGAGGAGTCGAAACATGCGCCTCGGTAAGTTGACTGGTGCGCACCAGCTCGCGCTCCGCATTTCCAAGCTGCACTTCCAAATCAGGAATCAGCGCAAGCGTCGAGTCACGATCCGCCATCGTCGAAATCATCGACGTCCGATAATCCGAATCGTCCAACTGCGCCAGAATCTGTCCCTGCGTCACGTGCACGCCTTCATCCACATACACTGCTACTATTTTCCCTGTGATTTTCGCCGCCACCGACGCCCTTCGCCGCGGCGTCACATATCCGGTCGCATTCAGCAGCACCGAAGCCGGCGCGCTGCTCGGCGAAATTGCCGCCGCAACTTCCACTTCCGGCGCGCGATTTTTCAGAAGCGAAGCTCCCCACAATCCCGCCGCCACAATCAACAATAAAATAATTACAATCCCAATCCATCTCGCCACAGGCTTACCCCCGCGCTTGTGGTCCGCAATCCGCAGCGCGGAAAGATCGGGCATTTGTGCCGTAGGTCGAGTAGTTCCCATAGGTAGTTTTGCTGCTGGATAACCGGCAAATAGTAACCGCTCCGCGCCAAAATTGAATACACAATTGGCCCAGACGCCGCGCCACCTCGGATGCCACCAACCATAACATACGCACGCGCACCCGCCAATCTTTCGAGTGCCAAAGCGGGGCACGCCCTGTCCATCAAGTAAACTGTCAGCGCGCACAAAAGTTACGGTGCCATCTGGCGCGCCAGGATATGCCTACCGAGAGCTTTAACGCCTGAAGCTCTACTGTTCTCGAGTCCTGTCCCCAACGTCTCCCCCGATCAGGGCCAAATCCGGTCCATTTTCCCCTTGCCAACATCTCGCCAAACATGTCAGATTCATAAGTGGAGAAGAGGTGTATCAAAACCAGCCGCCGCACTTGGCGGTTTTTGTTTTTATGCCATCTTTTCCGCCAGCCCGCAACTAATTGCCGGGCATCCTTGACCACCCTTTCCCCAACCGTCTATCCTGTACCTGAAAGAAATCAACGCCTTGCCAAACATCCATCGCATCTATTTCGATCACAACGCCACCACGCCCGTGGACCCCGAAGTCCTGGCCGTGATGCTCCCGTATTTTTCCGCCGAATATGGCAACGCCAGCTCGATTCATTCCTTCGGGCAGGGAACTCGCGCCGCCGTGGAACGCGCACGAATTGCCGTCGCCGCGCTTATCGGAGCGCAGCCCGCCGAAATCACTTTCACCAGCGGCGGCACCGAGTCTGACAATCTCGCAATTTTCGGCATCGCGGGCGGCGAATCCGCCGTGCGTCGCCACATCATCACCACGCAAATCGAGCACAGCGCCGCGCTGAATCCATGTCAGGCGCTCGCCAAGCGCGGAATCGACGTCACATTTCTCCCAGTAAATCGGGCAGGCGTCGTCGACCCCGCCGCGGTAAAAAATGCGCTGCGCCCGGAAACTGTCCTGATCACGATCATGCACGCCAACAATGAAATCGGCACGCTCCAGCCGCTCGAAGAAATCGGCCGCATCGCGAAAGAAGCCGACATTTGGTTTCACGCCGACGCCGTCCAGTCCGCCGGAAAAGTTCCGCTCGACGTGAACGCTCTCGGCGTCGACTTGCTTTCGATTTCCGCGCACAAAATTTACGGCCCCAAAGGTGTCGGCGCGCTTTACGTCCGCTCCGGCACACCAATGGAACCGTTGCTTTTCGGTGGCAGCCACGAACGCGATCGCCGCCCCGGCACAGAAAATGTTCCCGGCATCGCCGGACTCGGCCGCGCAGCGGAATTAGCGCGCGAAAAATTATCCGAAGATTCCGCGCGCGTCTCTCGCCTGCGCGATAAATTTGAGCAAGGCGTTCTCGCCGCAGTCTCCGGCGCAAAAGTAAATGGCGCCGAAGCCGCGCGCGTTCCCAACACGTCGAACATAATGTTTCCCGATATTTCCAGCGAATCGCTTCTGATTGCGCTCGACATGAAAGGCCTCGCGTGTTCCAGCGGCTCGGCCTGCTCCTCCGGCGCCGTGAAACCGTCTCATGTGCTCACCGCAATCGGCCTCGAACCCGCCGACGCCCGATCCAGCCTCCGCTTCAGCCTCGGCCGCCACACCACCGAAGCTGATGTCGACCTAGTGCTTGCGATGATCCCGCAAGAAGTCGCGCGCCTTCGCGCAATTTCTCCAGAAAATAAAAAGCCGGTCGCAGTGAAGTGAATTTAGTGAAGTGAGTTTGCTCGCTGCGGAATTTCAATCGCAGAGTAGTCCGGAAGTACTATAAAAACGCGCATTTCAAAATTCCGGCAAAAAGTGCACTATAATGCACTTTTTGGCTTTCGCGCCCGAAAAACTGCATTATAATGCACTTTTTAAGCCCGCCAAAACGGGGTTTTCGAGCGGTTTTCTGCGTTTTGAATTAGACTCGTACTGGTGAGCAACGCGAATCAAAATTCGGACAATAGTACTGCGCCGCTAACGGCAGTCGCCATGAGCGGTGGTGTCGATAGTTCCACCGTTGCCGCCATGCTTCGCCAACAGGGCGAGTCCATCGTCGGCCTCACCATGCAGCTCTGGAACCAGCGCCGCCTTCCCGAACTCGATGCCCAAGGACACAAAGGCCATCGCTGCTGCGGCATCGACGACGTCTATGACGCCAAGCGTGTCGCCGAACATCTCGGCTTCCCTCATTACGTCGTGAATTTTGAACAGCGTTTTGAAGACACTGTCGTCCGTCCCTTCGTCGACGACTATCTCGCCGGACGCACGCCGATTCCGTGCACGCTCTGCAACAATCACGTGAAGTTCGATCAGCTCATCGAAACCGCGCGCGAAATCGGCGCCGATCGATTGGTCACCGGACACTACGCGCGCATTCGCTTCAACGAAGCAACGCAGCGCTACGAACTTCTCCGCGCCGCCGACGATTCCAAGGATCAGTCCTATTTTCTTTTCGGCTTGCAGCAGGAACAAATGGCGCGCACAAGTTTTCCTCTTGGCGAATTACACAAGGACGAAGTTCGCGCCATCGCTCACGCCGCTCAACTTCCCGTCGCCGCAAAACCGGAAAGTCAGGAAATTTGTTTTGTGCCGTCAGGTAATTACGTTCAGTTCATCGAAGCATATTTAGGTGAGCAGGGAAGTTCGCTGCCGCCGGATTCCGGCGAAGTTGTCTCCACCAGCGGCGAAGTTCTCGGCCATCACGATGGCGTCCACAAATTCACCGTCGGTCAGCGCAAGGGATTGGGCGTCAGCGTCGGCCATCCGCTCTACGTTCTTTCGCTCGATCGCACGAATAGCCGCGTAGTTGTTGGCGAGCCTCACGAGCTACTTTCTTCGTCATGCGAAGTTCGCGAGGTGAATTGGATCAGCGTCGCAAAATTGGACGGTTCCGTCCGCGCCGAAGTGAAAATTCGCAATCGTCACGCCGCCGCGCAAGCAACTGTCGAGCCAACAGAAAATCCGAATCGCGTGCGCATCACTTTCGACGATCCGCAGCGCGCCATCACTCCGGGTCAAGGCGCGGTATTCTATGTCGGAGACGTAGTTCTAGGCGGCGGCTGGATCGTCTAAACAAATCCCCACGCAACATTCCAAATTGAAATTCAAAAATTATTTTTCACGCAGGCAAGCTAAATAAAAAGCCCTTCGTCAGAAGGCTCTGACGAATTCGTGGGCGCCGGCCCATTACCCGGCCGCCGAAACGATCGCAGCACATCAATTCCAGTTTTAATTCCGCGAATCACGGCCGTCGCCTGTTGAATCGGACCCATCACCGTATTCTTCACCGTTGAGCCGGCGTCTTCTACTGTTTCCAAAACGCCGGTGAGAATGCGGTCCGTGTGTAGAAGTTGAATTCTCACTCGGTCGAGAGTTTCCGTAAGCACGCGGTCAACTTTTTGCGCCTGATTACGCGCAATGTGAACCACTTCCGAAGCGTCGTTCACCATGCTCACGATGCGCGGCTGCGTTTCACCGACCAATAATTCCACGCGCGAAATCACCGGAGCGATTCGCGCGTGCAAATCGTTCGCAATGCGCATCACTTGCTCGTGCGATTTTTTCGTTTGGAAATAAACGGCGACGAGGATCGCCGTCTGCAGTGAGAACGCCACCGCGATGATCACCACAAAATATGCTGGCCAGGTTGGCATCGCGGATCGGCGGACTACGCCTTCGCTTTCTCGCGCTGATATGCTTCGCGTCCCGCGTCAACTGCCGCGGAAATCGATTCCTTCTGATTCTTCGCAACTTCTTTGCTGCGCTCGATCAGATCTTCCGCTCGTTCGCGCAATTCACGCGCCTTGCGTTGCGCGTATTCTTTTCCTTCTTCCGCTTTTCCAACCAGATATTCGCGCGTTTCTTCGCCGGACTTCGGCGCAAAAAGAATCCCCAGCAGCGCGCCAACTCCCAAACCAACCATGAAGTAACTCACTTTACCGCCAATATTGTCAGCCATAAATCCCCTCTCTCTGGAAACTAGCACACCTATTCCGGGCATGCAACCCGCCGCGCGGCGGCCTCGCTTTTCGCGGTACAAGCCATGTTCGCCGCGTCGTTCTTTTGATGCAGCGCCCTTGGCATAAGACGCGTGGAAATGTTCAGGACGCTGCTCTTGCCGCGCGCCAGATCCTAGTCCGTCAACAGCAGTGGATTGTTAGCGTTGTAGGCGACCAGCAGAACTTTATCTCCATCTACTCGCCACCGGAATTCCTCAGCCAATTTGCCGTTGGCGCATGTCGTCTCGTAGTTGATGGTTACGAAGGTGCCGCTGGTCGTCACATTGTAGTTGTAGCCGCCGCTCGTGCTTGTCGTACAAGCGCCCAGTTTGCGCTGCACTCGCGCGAAAAACTTATCAGATGTGTCGCGATCCGTGGCCTTCTTCCATCCCGGATCAGCGGCATCAAAAATGGCGTCGAATTGTTTCGCATTGAATCTTGTGTGGAATTCATCCACAGCTTTCTTAGCTTGATCCACGCCTTTTGAAAATCCGCAGCCGCAAAACGCAGCCGCTACCAGGAAAACGAATCCAGTCAGTACTCGAGAAGAAACGCGCACCGGTATGCTCCTCTTTAAAACTACGCCGCGCGAATGCTATTCCTTCACGGCCGGGGAATCAATAGCGGATGTGGAACGAAAATGTTCGATAAGCTTCGCCGCCTGCGAACGCGTCACAATCAGCGCCAAATCTTCTTCGCTCGCTTGTCGAACGCGAGTCACGCTTCCGAATCTTCGCAAAAGTTTCTGCGCCGTGCGTTCTCCAACGCCCGGAATCTCCAACAACTCGGTATGAATTGTGCGAGCCGATCTTCGTTGACGGTGAAATCCCACCGCGAAGCGATGCGTTTCATCGCGGATTCGCTGCACCAAATGCAGAATCGGCGAATGCTTTTCCAGAATCACCGGCTCGTCTTCCTGGCCCAGCACGTAAATAATCTCTTCGCGTTTCGCGATGCTCGCGATCGGCTGATTTATAATTTCCAGTTTCTCCAGCGCCTGCGCCGCCGCGTGCAGTTGGCCGATTCCGCCATCAATCAAAATTAATCCGGGCAGCGGCTTTTTTTCTTCCTGTAACCGCTTGTAGCGCCGCCCCACAACTTCGCGCATGGAAGCGAAATCGTCCACGCCATCCGTTTCTTTGATAATAAATTTTCGATAGTCAGACTTGCGCATCTTGCCGTCCTGCCACACGACCATTGATGCCACAGTATCCGAACCTTGAATGTGCGAAATATCGAAGCTCTCAATTCGCGCCGGAATCTCCGGCAGATTTAGTGCGGATTGCAGCGCCTCCGAAGTCTGTTTCGCCGTCGGCTTCATCACGCGGAATCGCGCATCGAAAGAATGTTTCGCGTTGCGTTCGACCAAATCCAAAAACGCGTGCTTCGGACCGCGCTGAGGCGAAAGTATTTCCACGCGATGCCCGGCGCGCTCCGTCAAACTTTCTTCGAGCAATCCGCGGTCCTCGAAATCCATCGGCACGTGAATAATGCGCGGCAAATAGTTTGCGTCCAAATAAAGTTGCTTCAGCAGGGAAGGAAGAAACTCGGCTGGATCGAACTCATCTAGTTCCTCCCAATAGAAATCGCGGCGATCTACAACTCGTCCGCCGCGAACATGAAATAGATTCGCGGCAACCTGCGGCGGTTCGGCATACCAGCCCAGTACGTCCGTATCATCGCCTTGCGCAGCGGCAACTTTTTGCCGCTCGTCAATCTCCTCCACGACGCGCAGCAAATCGCGATACGCTCCGGCCGCCTCGTATCGTTCTTCCGCGGATGCAGCAGCCATGCGCTCCTGCAAACTGGCCGTCAATTCGCTTCTTTTTCCTTCCAGGAAAATTTTCACGTCGCGCGCCGCTTCAGCGTAGCGTTCGTCAGTCGTCAGCCCCGGCACACACGGTCCCAGGCACCGATGAATGTAGTATTGCAAACAAGGACGCGGATGCGCGCGCGTCAAATCCACGGTGCACGAGGGCACTTTGAAATTCTTGTGAATAAAATGAACGATACGATGCGCCAAACTGTGCGGAAAATACGGCCCAAAATAAAGTGAGCCGTCCTTCTTTAGCCGCCGCGTCACGTAAACGCGAGGAAATTTCTCAAATGCCGTGTACCTAATATAAGGGTACGTTTTATCATCGCGCAGCATCACGTTGAACTTCGGCTTGTGCTGCTTAATTAAATTATTTTCTAGCGCCAGCGCTTCGCGCTCGTTATCCACCACAATGTAATCCAGATCCACAATCTCGCGCACCAGCGAGCCGGTCTTTGCATCCAGTACTCGGGTTTCCAGAAAATAAGAACGCACGCGCGAACGCAGCGAACTCGCTTTGCCCACGTAAACAATATTTTCGAGCGCATCCTTGAACAGATACACTCCCGGCTCGGCGGGCAAACTGGCGACTTTTTGCTGAAGATCCATAGTTTCCTGCGCGCGGCGGAACGGAGTAGAATTATCTCTGGCCGTGGGCCAACTCCGATGATACCAAAGCGAATCTTACAATGTGGAGATGAGGCGTCCGCGGTCTCGCGGTCCTCGCGCTTCCGGAATTTTCGTTCGAGTCAGACTCATCAGATGAATCGGTCACGAATTCAGATGCATCTCAGAACTAAAATGCAACGTGCAGCCGCTGCCGCTTTTTTCTTGCTCGCATTGATTTTCGGCGCATCACTTTTCTCCAGCGTCGCTCGCGCGCAAACTCCGCCGCCTCCACCACCGCCAACTCCGCCCGCCGCCGGCGAATCATCCTCAAAGACCGAGGCCGACGCAGTTCCAGTTCCTCCGAAAACCGACTCCGAAAAAGATCTCGCCGCTCTTCCCGCGATGGATCGCCTCGCCGCCGTCAAGGACATTGAAATCGGCACCTATTATATGAACAAGGGAAATCTTGACGCCGCCATCGATCGCCTTCACGACGCCGCGGTTTCCTATCCCACTTACGCCGAGCCGTGGCGCTTGATGGGAATCGCCTACGAGAAAAAAGGAATGTTGGGCGAAGCGATTAAGGCCGATCAGGAATATCTGCGTCTCTATCCCCACGCGCAAATCCGCAAAAAGCTGGAAGCGCACATCGAGAATTTGCAGAAGAAGCAGCAGCACGAGGCAGAAAAGCATCCCGCAAAATAAATCCGCGCACTAAAATAATATTTACATTCGTTCCAGGAATTTATGCGCGCGATCGTAGTGCTCGAATCGACGTTCTTCCGCGCGAAACGCTGCGCTGTGCGCCTGCAATCCGCAAGCGGCCACGCGAATCGGATGCCGCACGTGCAGCATCTCGTGATACAACACATATTCCACAACGTATTGCGGCACTTCCACGCGATCCAGTCGCGTGTTCACCACAATTTGATCCAGCCCCGGATCGAAACATCCGAGCTGCGCTCGCCAATTTCGTTTGCTCCAACCCAACCGTGGACGATGCAGCCGGCTGCCAAAATATTTTTTGTTCAGTGTAGAAAACATCGGCGCCAAATCATGGGCCGATCCCGCCGCCCCGCTCTGATTGCGCCGCCCGCGCTTCAATCGAGTCGCCATCACACGTTTGTGAGTCGCGCGCGCCACGGAATAATGCCGGTACGCTTCAACCAATTCGAGCGGTGCACGCCGTCGATATAATCTACCAAGTAAAATTGCTGCCGCCGCTTCCAAAACGGAAAGCGGCGCAGTTCGCAAAATATCGGAAAGACGC
Source organism: Candidatus Acidiferrales bacterium (assembly GCA_036513735.1). Classification (GTDB taxonomy): domain Bacteria; phylum Acidobacteriota; class Terriglobia; order Acidiferrales; family UBA7541; genus DASTCZ01. The sequence goes on along the minus strand of DATBYL010000022.1, from coordinate 3,892 downwards.
ACGTAAGCAGTGTCACCGCGCAACCGAATCGTGTGCACCAAATTCGAGTACGGATAAAATTCCACAATAAAATGCGGAGGCCGCGCCTGGCATCCCAACCGAGTATAAATTCGCTGAAATATTTGCGCGCCGCCGGGAATCGTGCGATCTTCGCTCGCCGATTTTGGCCGCCGCACTCGAGTCACCGTCACTGTTTTCTCCGAACCGGCGCTGAAATATCTTTTTCCGCTTTCTCCGCGTCCGATATAGCGTCCTGCGTCGCTTCCACAGCGTCGTCCAAAGTTTCTTTGTACGAATCCACTTCGGCGCCGCTCTTCTGCAATTCCTGCAAGTATGCGAGATGTTCTTTCCCTCGCGTCGTCAGCGCTTTCAATCCGACTTTGATGTCCTGTTGCCGTTCGCGCGCTACCTCAATCACATCCGCGGCGTCGTCAATGCATCCGGTATACGCGTTAATCAGCGCGTTCAATTGCTCCGCGCGCCGCCGGTCTGTAGTCGGATGAGCCAAACTATATTTCAATTTCGCAATGCGGTCGTCCGCGAACGTAACAAACAAAACCATCTTCGCTGAAGGTGTTGTCGCTTCGCGAATCTTGTCGGCTTCCACATCGCTCAGATAATCTTTCTTTTCCTGAGCGCGCATCGCCACCGTGGAAGAAAGCAATGTCGCCAGCGCTAGAATTGCCAACCGCATGCGCATAATTCCGCCTCCTATTTATCGCCGCTCTTTTTCCCAGCTTCGCGCGGAAAAAGCAGATGAATTAATTCTGTGTGAATTCGTCCAAGCTCGTCGTGCGTTTCTTGCAAAGTTTCACGGTGCTCGATGGGAACCGCTGGCAGCGTGCGATCAATCTGCCAAAGCGTTCTTCGCAAATGGAATTCCAGTTCCTTGAATCCATCGGGCTTTTTTTCCGCGTCAACGCCGGTTGCTTTCAGCGCGTCAAAAACAGAACGCACTTCATTCCGGTAAGCCGTCAGCAATGCGGTCGCCGCGTCAAAATTCTCCGCGCTCGCTTCGCGGACAAAATGCTGCATCTGCGCGTCGCCATAATTTCCCAGCGCTTTCGCTTTGCGAACCGGATCACTTTCTTTCACGTATTTATCTTTATATTCCTGCATCCGGTCCTGCGGCTGTTGCGCGTTCACGATTCCGGCGCACACCACGGCGAGCGAAAGCAATATCGCAGGAAAAACAATTCGGTGCGGAAGGAAGCGCTCTGAAATCCTTCGCTTCGGAATCAACAGTTGCGGCATGGTGGCCCTACTTCTTGGTGAGTTCTTTCTGCAAAACTTTCAGGCGCTCGCTGGCCTGAAATTCTTCCTTGTCGCTCTGGCCGTTGTCGGCGTCCAGAAATTTCCTGTACGCCTCCACCGCCTCTGGCTTTCTCTGCAGTTTATCGTAACAGGTTGCGCGCACAAATAGAACAATCGGCAGCGGCGCTTCGCGTTTCGCCAGAAGATCCAGAAGCTGCAACGTGCCTTCATAATTTCCTGCCAGATATTCGGCGCTCACCAAATTTCGCAGCGCGTCCGTTTGTTTTCCGTCGAGCGTTAACGCGCGCCGCAATTCGCGCTCGGCGGCAGAGAAATCCCTCTGCTGCAACAAAATTCTTCCGAATTCCGCATGCAACGCGGCGTCACTCGGCGCAGCAGCCACAGCGATCGCCAGCGCTTTCGCTGCGCCGTCCCAATCCTTCTGCGAAATTAATATTGACGCACGAAGTTTCGCGCGTTCCGCCGAAGGCGCGGCGTTTGCATCCGCGCGATCCAGTTCTGCCAGCGCATCCGCCGGCTTTCCAAGTTCATTCAGCGCCGTCGCAAGTTTCAGACGCGCTTGCGCATCGCCGCCATTTCGTTCCAGAGACGCGCGCAGCTCCACAATCGCGGCATCCGTTTTTTTCTGACGCAGTAGCGCATCAGTCAGCGCGCTGTGCGCCGCCTCATTATCAGAACGCAACGCAATCGCCGCGCGCAATTCCTTCTCGGCGTCTTCAGCGTGGTCGTCGTGCAGTAAAGTGATTCCCAAATGAAAGCGTATGTCGAAATTGTTCGCGTCCAGCGGCGCCGCCAATTGGTATTGCGCAATCGCGCCCGGAATATTTCCGCTGCGCTCGAATGCCAGCCCGGCAAGATATCGCGGCCTCGCCTGCCCCGGTGTCAATTCCGCCGCGCGCTGCAACGCAATCGCCGCGCCCGCAAAATCCTTCGCATCGATCAACGCCAATCCAAGATTCAAATTCGCTTCCGCAAAATCCGGTTTCAATTCCGCCGCGCGCCGATATTCGGAAATCGAATCGTCGCTGCGTTGCAAAAGTCCGTAAACGTAGCCGAGCTGAAAGTGTGCGGTGGGATCGTTCGGATAATCTTTCAGGAATCCAGTGAGCAGTTCCACGGCGCGCGCGTAATTCTTTTTCTCAACTTCTTGTTGCGCTTGATAAACGCGTGGATCGGACGCCGCTCGTTGCGCCGGCGTAAGCGGATCCCGCGCCGTAGTCTGCGCGCCGCAGCATCGTCCGGAAAATATTGCGCCGCAAGCCAGAATCGCCGCAATGAAAACGAATCGCTTCATCGCCACCAATTATTTCTTCGCAATAGTCTTCGCGCCAGAATTCGCCGCGCCGTTTTTGCCGGATCCATTCGCCGGCGCAGCGCTCAAAACCCTCGCCAAAAATTTCCCGGTGTGCGATTGCGCATTTCGCGCCACTTGTTCCGGTGTTCCCGTCGCCACAATTCGTCCGCCTTTTGTGCCGCCTTCCGGCCCCAAATCGATCACCCAGTCCGCGGACTTAATCATGTCCAAATTATGTTCGATCACCAGCACCGAAGCGCCGCCTTCAATTAATTTCTTGAACGCGGTCAGCAATTTCTGAATGTCGTCAAAGTGCAAGCCCGTCGTCGGCTCGTCAAAGATATAAAGGATGCCTTTGTTGTCCTGCCGCGTCAGATGCGCCGCCAGCTTTAGGCGTTGTGCCTCGCCGCCGGAAAGTGTCGTCGCAGATTGGCCCAGCCGCAAATATCCCAGGCCGACTTCTTCCAGAATTCTCAGCCGATTCACCAGCTTCGGCACGGCCGAAAAAAACGCAATCGCTTCGCGCACGGTAAGCTGCAAAACTTCGTGAACGTTTTTATCCTTATATTTAACTTCCAGCACGGACGATTTGAATCGCGTGCCTTTGCATTCTTCGCAAATTAATTCGATGTCCGCCAGAAATTGCATTTCCACGGTCACCGTGCCGTCGCCTTCGCAAGTTTCGCAGCGCCCCCCGGGAATATTGAACGAGAAATGTCCCGGCGAAAATCCGCGCCGCTTCGCATCTGGCGTGGCCGCAAAAATATCGCGAATCACATCGAACGCTTTCAGATATGTTGCCGGATTCGAGCGCGGCGTGCGTCCAATTGGCGATTGATCCACCACAACCGCTTCCGTAATTTGCGCGTCGCCTTCCATGCGATCGGCAACATCCTTAAAAGTTCCGCCAATTTTCCGCGCCTCCATCGCTTTGAAAAGCACGTCGTAAACAATCGTAGATTTTCCCGAGCCGGAAACACCGGTGATCGCCACCATCATTCCCAGTGGAATCATCAGATCGATATTTTGCAGATTGTGTGCGTGCGCGCCGAAAATCTTCAGGAAATGTCCGTCAGCTTGTCGGCGAACTTGCGGAACCGGAATGCGCAGCTCGCCGGATAAGTATCGCCCGGTAATCGAATCCTTATCCTTCAGCAAATCTTTTTGCGGCCCGGCAAACAAAATTCTTCCGCCCAATTCGCCCGCGCCCGGACCGAGATCCATAACGTGATCCGCCGCCAAGATCGTATCGGGATCGTGCTCCACCACCAAAATTGTATTTCCCAAATCGCGCAGCGATTCCAGAATGCGAATCAGCCGCGT